>CBINDO010000005.1:0-75374 GCA_966249405.1 uncultured bacterium
TGTCAGCCGCGCCACGCACTCCCGAGACGAGGTAGTGAGTGAAGAACGCCGCGCCGATGCGGTCCGACTCTTGCGCCGCTTCATTGGCCGAGCTGGCCGTGAGGAACGCGTGGCCGCGGGCGTCGATCGAGACGTCGTTCAGAAACGAGGGGCGCCGTGTCCCACCGCGCAACCGGAGCATCGCCCCGGACGCGCACGAGTCGAGCACCGCGATTCGGACGTCGGCGCCGGTCGCCTCGAGCCATTGGCGAAGTTGGGCGTAGCTCACGTGTTCGGAGCCGAGCATGAGCCCAGTTTCGTCGGAGTGGCCAGAGTAATAGATGAAAACCTCGCGGCGCGCGCCCTCGTTTTTCGCGGCTTCGATCGCGGTCTCGAGTTGTTCGAACGCAGCTTGCAGCGAGGCGCGAGTCGCGCCGTTGATGAGCGTCAGGTCTGCGCCGCGCAAGCCGCCCAAATGCTGGAGCACCTCCGCCATGGCCTTGGCATCGGAGTCGGCGAAGCGCAGTCGAGTGCGGCTGGCTCCTCCGTCGTTGGACGACGCTACCAGGGCAAAACGACGGACCGCCGCCGCGCTTTCGCGGGGGGCCGCTGCTTGAGCGTGGGCTCGCGTGAGCGGCAGGAGGGTGCCAAGACCCAAGGCGCACGCGGCGACCAGTCGCCTCGAGCGACGCAGCCGGGGTTTGATCGAGGTTACGGCTCTCGGTGATGACACTTGCCGGGAGGGACTCTGCTCTGGAGGTAAGGGATGTTGGGTTCTCATGGGGTACTCTTGTGGAGGGACAACTCGGTCGTCACGAAGGCTGGAGGTAATGTTGCACCGGCGCGCATGGCGTCGATGATGGTGTCAGTGGTGAAAGGTTGTTTGCTGGCCACGAACACGAATCGTTCGCGGCCGGAGGTAGCGTCGAGCTCGAAGGCATGGCCAAGCGCGGTCTCGCCTTGGGGGTTCAGTGGAACGGCGGGACCCTGGGCTTCGGGGAGGTGCAACGTCACGGCTCGGTTACCGTCCACCGAGAGCACGACCCCGTAGCGATAACCTGCCGCCACGTACGCGACTTGGATCACGTCGCCAGGCCACACCGCGCTGCCGTCGTGCAGTGGGGAAGCTCCGTCCGAGGTCTTTTTGTAGATGGTCAACCGTGGCACGAGCCCCTTCAGCCGCACTTCGTCGGTCGGGTTCGACGCTTTCGCGTCCGAGGCCACGGCGTCGGGGCCTTGCAGCGCCGGATCCGAGCCGAGCAAACCGCGCTCGAGCGGCAGCGAGGTCGCGATCGCGATCAGCGCCGCGCCGCTCGCAACGATGGGCAGACTGACGCGAAGGTCGGTGAGACGAAAGCCGGCCCGCGCCGCGTCGTGCCTGGCGCGCTGCGTCGCGAGGCGGCGTCGAATCTCGGCGGCCACCGATTCCGCCGGATGTTGCTCCAGCGTCGCGCGATTGTCGTCGCGCAACCTCGTGAGCCGGGCCTCGTCGCCTGCAGCCAGCAGTTCGTCGTGGACCAGGGCCGCGCGCGACTCTGGTAGCTCACCCGCGGCGAGCCGCTCGACGAGCCAAGCTGGTACCTCTTTGCGCCGTTCAGACATCGCGCGCCTCCGCGTCCAAGTTGCTGTCGTTCATCGTGGGCAGTGTGGCTTTGAGCGTTCGTAGGCGTTTGCGTACACCGGATACGGACATCCCGACCTCACTCGCCACTTCTTCGTGAGACAAGCCGTCGACGTAGTGCATCACCGCGATCAGTCGCGTGGACGGCGCGGTGCCGTTTAGCAGCCGGTCGAGCAAGCGGCGCGCCAGCGCCAGGTTCTCCGGCTCCGCGTCCGTGGCGGTCGCGATCGAGAACAACAGCGCTTCGTCCGCGTCCTCGGGGCGCCGACGTTCGGTACGCAGGCGATTCAAGCAGACGTTGGTCGCCGTCTGCAACAGCAGTGACGACAAGCCTCTGTCTTCCAAGCGTGTTTGGCGACGCAACAATTCAACGAATACATCGTGCATGGCATCCATGGCCTTTTGCTCGTCCCGCAACAGACGGCGACACCTACGCAGCACCATTGGCCCGTAGGCGCGATACAGACTCTCGATATCGACCGTCATTGGTGGGTTGAAATACCTGTGGTTCTCTCTCGAACGTTTATCCGTTACGCTGGGTTTGGATCTCGCGACGAACCCAGCTGCCGGGGGTGAAGGGATATGTTGAATGCTGAGGCCAGAGCGGGGGAAAAACGACTGCCTCGAGCCCGATGGGTGGGCGTTTTTCCCTCTCACGACCGGTTCGAAGATCTGCTCTAGTGGTGCGGGGCGAACGCGTCTGGCTTCGTCGATGCACCCCGGGCAATGGCTTTTTCATGGTTCTTTGATTGTGCCTTTGGACTCTGGGCCGCCGCGCTCACGCCGAGCTCGGTTTGGCTTTCGCCGCGGGCTGTAGAGACAAACACCGCGCCGCCCGCGAAGTGTCACCACTGCGCGAATTTGGACACGGCGCGGCCGACTTGTGACTGCGCCGAGCCTATTTCCGGCGCGAAGCGTGCTCCGATTCGGCGCTGGTGTTTCCCGCGCGCCGGGCGCTTCGGACTTCTCGCGACGTTTGGTCTTCGGGCACGTCGTGGGCTGCGGGAACGCGCAGCCAGCGAACCCGCGCAGGCACCTCGCGCCGTGGGCGCGGCTCGAAGAGTGACGGAAAGCCAGACTCCCGATTGCCGAAAATTGCTGCAATGCGGCGCACTTGCCCAGCGAAACACCGGCCGCGCGTCCCCATTTGACGGCTTTTTTGCCCAGGGCGCCCACTTCCCGATAACGGCGCCTCATGGCTTCAATGGCGCGCTGGTTAGGCCTCGGTTTGGCCGTGGGTATCGCCTCCGGACTTTATCCATTCCTGCGCAAAGGTGAACCACCCGCGCCCATCGCCGAGGTGCTCACGCGGCTCGAACGCATCGAAGCGCCCGTCAAGGCGCCGGAACCCGAAGACAACCCGGTCGAAGGTTTGGACCTGCTGCGCATGGACATCCATCCGCGCGGCGTGACCTCCCCGTTGCCCGAAAACAAAACCGCACGTCTCACCCTCGACCCCGAGCTGCAACGCGTCGCCGCGAGTTACTTGCGCCGCTACCAAATCCCTGAAGCCGGCGTGGTGATGATGGACGTCCGCACCGGAAAGGTGCTCGTCTACTCGTCGTACGTGAACAAGGGCGAGCCGTTCGACGTGAACGCGCGCTCGGAAGCACCTGCCGCGAGCGTGTTCAAGGTCGTCACCGGCGCGGCGCTCGTCGAAAAAGCCGGGCTCAACGCGGCGACCGAGCAGTGTTACCACGGCGGAAAGAGCTCCGTCACCTCCGAGGAGTTGGTGGATAACCCCGAGAAGGACAAGTGGTGCGCCTCGCTCGCGGCTGCCATGGGGCGCAGCCTCAACGTCGTGTTCGCGCGCATGGCCAAGAAGCACTTGAGCGTCGAGCAATTGACGGAGACTGCCGGCGCGTTCGGCTTCGGCATGCCCGTGCCGTTCGACGCCGTCAACGAACCCGCGCGCATTCGGTTGCCCGAAGAGCCCGACGAGTTCGCGCGCTCCGCCGCCGGGTTCTGGCACACCACTCTCTCGCCACTGGCGGGCACCGTGTTAGCGCAGACAATCGCCAACGCCGGCGTCGCGATCCGGCCGTACATCGTCGAGAAGGTGGTCGATGGCGAAGGTGAGACAATTTACGAAGCGCCATCCGATCCAGTGGTCTTGCGCCGTTCGGTAACTCCCGAAACCGCGACCGAGGTCACGCGCATGATGGTGCAAACGACGCTCAACGGCTCCGCGCACAAGGCGTTCTTCGACGCCAAGGGTCGGCCGTTCATCCCCGGCGTTACCGTGGCCGGCAAGACGGGTACGCTGAGCCGGCACCAAGAGAATCGTCACTACACGTGGTTCGTCGGGTTCGCGCCTGCGGACAAGCCGCAGGTGGCGATCGCGTCGTTGGCGGTGAACACCCCGACGTGGCGCATCAAGGGCCCGGACATCGCGCGCGAAGTGTTGCAGCGCTACTTCGAGAAGAAGCAAAACCAGGGCCTCGCTCAGAAGTGACGCGTTCGAACGTCGCGTCTGACGTTCGGGCCGCGCCGTTTGGGGTTGGGCCCAGCACCCAGCGTCACCTAACGGCTCCCGCCCACCGAGGGCGTTGGGTTCACTTTACGGCCTTGTCCCGGCACATGAACGCCGGCGGGACCGGGGCCGCGAAACGGCGGCTCCGAACCGCAGCCTCGACGGCACACGCCGGCGCTTCCGTCATTATGTATTAACTCAATCCGGTGAGTTCCAGCGCGGCACAGCGCTTCTGCCGGTGGATATGGGTACGGGGTAACGCCGCTGCGGCGCTCGGCTCAGCGATAGAACACGGCGAGCCAAATCGTGTCTTCGTCGGGCGTCGTCCAGGCGACGCGATGGCGCACGTGCGCCGGTATGTCGACCCAATCGCCCGGCACGAGTGTGCGGCGCGAGTCCGGAAACTCGAGCACGGCGCTGCCAGCGATCAGCAACACGTATTCCGACTCGTCTTGGTCGTACCAAAACCCCGGGGCCGAGACGTGGCCGCGCGACACGATGCGCTCGACGCGCACCTCGCGGCCCGTCGCCAGAGCCGTCACCGTTTCTTCGCCTCGCGGCGGCACGATTCCCTCGAACAGGTTACCTGCAGGCACGCGCGGCAGCATATCACACCGCTTGGGCCTGGCACGCCGACGATCGCGGGCCGTTGGCGTCGCGGCGCTCGAGTTTGCCGTTAGGCTCGCGAGCTGTGGGGTGGGGTCGCCATAGTCGGCGTGCGGGACGCTCGCGTCCCACGCTTCGAAAGCCACACCAAGAGCACGAAGCCGACACAAAGCAACACCGACTCGAGGTTGTCTCGGAGGCGCGGCGCGAAGATAAGTACGTAACCCTTGTCCTTGATCAGCGCGGCGAAGCTCGAGACGCAGAAAGGCATCAGGAACAGGCGGAAAATCTGCCAGCGTCCGAGTTTGGTCGCCCCTTGGGCGGTACTCAGGTACAGACCACAGCCGATGATGACGCTCAGCCCGATCGAAGTCAGCCACAAACGTGGTGAAGGGTCGAAGCAGCGCGCAGCAGTGGAGAGCCACCAGATCAGGTAACACCACAAGACCGTCCGCGCCGTGTTGAGCGCGCTGAGATACCGGAGCAACATCGTCGCCGGTACCCTTATCACGACAATTGTTGCGGGGGAGTTACGAGTCCGCGTTCCGGCGGTCATTGAAAGACGTCCGCGACCTCGAGTGCCACGTGGTCCACGAACGCCCGGAGCGTCGGCGATACGTGTGCGGTCGCGGGATACACTGCGTGGAGAAGGGAATCCGGCCCACGCCAGTCGGGCAACACGCGACGCAGGCCAACGTCCGGCATACCTTTGCCCGACACCTGGCTGGGCAATAACGCGATTCCCATCCCACTGATGCAGGCTCGCGTGAGCGCTTCGAAGTCGGTGGCGGCGAAATGCCCCGATACGCGGATGCTGACACTCCGCGCGGGACCTGCCACCGTGGCGCTGCTTCGCAGTTGCCACTTCTGATGCGGTTGGTCTTCGCTGAATACCAAACATTCGTGTGTGAGCAGTTCGTTCACTCGAGTCGGGCTACCGTTACGCTCGAGGTATTCCTCGCTCGCGAACAGCCGGAATTCTCCTGCGGCGAGACGTCGCGCAATCAACGTGGAGGACGTTAGCGGTCCGGCGCGCAACGCGAGATCGACCCCCTCGGCCACGAGGTCCACACGGCGATTGGTCGCCAAGACGACGATCTTCACTTGGGGATGTCTCGCCAGGAACGATTGCACGATGGGCACCATGTTGATGCGCGACATGTCCGCCGGAGTGGTCACCCGTAACGTGCCGCGGAGCTCACCGTCGTGATCGACGATCGCCCTGGTCGCCGCTTCCAGCTCGAGGATGTGTTGCTCGGCGTGTTCGAATAGGCGGTAACCCGCCTCCGTAACGGAGAGGCGGCGCGTCGTGCGCTGCACCAGGCGAACACCCAGTTGTGCCTCGAGGTCCGCCAGTCGACGGCTGACGGTGCTCTTGGGCAAGCCGAGGTTCGTCGCTGCCTTGGTTAGACTGCCGAACCGAACTACCTTCGCAAATGTGCGCAAATGTTCGAGATCCACGCCGGTGAGGATCCATGATTGTTCCGAGATTGCAACAGTGAATGGCGATATTGTTGCCTTGCTGATGGGTGGGGGCGGCTGTAGATCAAAGCCACCCAGCGACCAAAAGGAACTCAACCATGAACAAATCCGTACAGAACATCGCCACTATCGCAGCTCGCGTCTTGCTCGGTCTCATCTTCTTCGTGTTCGGCCTCAACGGCTTCTTGCAGTTCATCCCGATGCCACCGCCGTCCGGTCAGGGCGGAGCGTTCGTGATGGCGCTGCTGGCGACGGGTTACATGTTCCCGTTAATCAAGGGCGTCGAGGTGATCGGAGGGTTGCTGTTGCTGGCTAACCGCGCCGTGCCGTTTGCGCTCGTAATCTTGGCGCCCATCATCGTGAACATCGCGGCCTACCATGTCATTCTCGAGCCGGGATTCGGCATGGTCGTCGTCCTGGGTGTGCTCACGACTTACCTCGCGTACGTGCATCGCGATCAATTCGCTCCATTGTTTCGCTCACGGTCGACGCAGTTGGGCGCCACCGATACCAGCCGGACAGCGGAAGCTCACTGAGCCCACTTCTGAACACGTTTCGGGGCGCCCGGCAGCTTGCCTGGGCGCCCTCTCGCGTTTTGTTTCACGTCGACCGCCCGCATGGTGTCGCCCGCTGCCTTCCGATGCAGGTGACCGCCTCGAGTGAACCGGCCTTGGCGCGATTTCCGGAGCTCCTGTGGGAGGCTGTGGCACACCGTCTTTCACGTTGTTGCGCACCGCGCCGAGCCATCAGAGCAGGGGTTTTGGCGCCCCCCGTTGGTATGGGCGTTGCCGTCAGCCCCCGAGTGGCTCCAGTGTTCCGCTTTTGGCCGGTGTTCCAGCGCAGAACGAAGTGAAAAAATTCGTTAATAGTTCCGCGTTTAGGGACCGTTTAGTCAATGAGTACCAGGAACTTGGTGCACTTCTTTCGTCTCGTTGCTAAGGTGGTAGTGTGCAAGTGGTGTTGCGAAAACTGGGCAGGGGCTCTCGAGCGGTCGCAGGGAAGCTGATTCGCGCGCCGCGAAAAGGCTCCGTCATCGTCATCGAGTTTTCCGACGGCATGCACGAGTACGTCACCACGCCCGTCCGGCGCGTGATGCGGATGGCTGAAAAGGACGTCTTTTACATCGAGACAGCCAACAGCCGGTACCGCCTCGAAGTCCGAGATCCCGAAGCGGACCTCGACGACGCGATCAGCGGCTGACCCAGCCACCGGGTTGGAGCCCGAGAGCGGTCGGGGCGACCTGGGGCGACCCGTCAGGGACCAGAACGACAGGCGTCAAACCACCAGGGCTCGGCCGCCGGACGGCAGCATTGGCTCGCGAGGGCTGCCCGTTGGGCTTCCGTCGAGACGGCACGGCCACCACGCTCCGTGGGGTGGGCGCGGAACCCCATTGTTCGTCGCGCGTTTTGTGGGTCTGACCCCAACATGGACTGGAAAATCTCTCCGGGCTGAGCTAACCACGCCGGCTCCGCCGCGGTGAGGCCGCGGAGTGAGTGCAACATTCGCGAGAGAAGAACCATGGGACGTTTTGATAGCCGCAACACCAAGAAGATGCGTCGCCGCAAGGCACAGGCCAAGAAGAAGGCGCGCCTGCAGCGCAAGGCCGAGGCTACGCGCGCAGAACGCCAAGGCAAGTGAAGCGACTCGAGGGGTCGTCGCGTGCCAGTGGCGCGAGCGGCGATCCCTCGTCGTGGGCCTAGTCAGCGCTCATTGGCTCCGCGGACCGTTCCAGACCGCGAAGTGCAGGAGCGACCGGCAGGAGCGACGAGCAGGAGGGGACAGCGCGATGGTGCCAGGGGAGACCAGCGAAGCGTTTCCGGTGAGACAGTTTTGGTGCGATCACCCGCGCCGAAGAGCGGTGCCGCGCGCCCGTCACTCTACCGTGCCAAGTGAACGAGTCTGAAATTGGGTGTCGCGGTTGGGGGTCAAGTATCTCGCCTTGGCTTTCTCCCCGAACAGACCTCGATCGCCCTGCACTTGGCGCTCGGACTCGAGGCGCCAAGGGCCTTGGTTCTTCGAGCGCCACGTCTGTTGCAGCCACGTGCTGCGCAAGAGCCCTTCGTTGGGGCGTGTCCAATCGACTTGAAGCGTGACCTCTGCGTTGTTCTGATCCTTCACTTGGACGTGAGAGATCTGCAGGTCGAGCACTCGGATTTCGCTGCCCCAACTCTTTCGCCGCTCCAGAAACACTCGCTGCGCCTCGGGTGCCGCGAGTTGCGACGCAACGTCCAAGCGGCCAAAGCGACTCGCGATGTTCAGCTCGTTGGCTTCGTCGTGGACCGTTCGCCGTTGTGCCGCAAGGGTATTGCAACCGAGGACAACCCAGGCTCCAAGAAGCAAGCAAACCCGACGGGCCCGGGTGTGGAGCGACGCCTTACGAGGGCCGGCGAGGGCAGAGGAGCACATCTTCGTCGCCATAGTCGCTGGCGCCCATTGGGGCCAATTTTACGGCGACTCGACGCGATGCGGAGGTACGGAGCGGTCTCTGACCTCGCTCACAAGTCGTCGTGGAACAGCGGTTCGCGGTTGCGCACGTAACGGTACACCAGCTGGCGCGCTTCCTTCGAGATCTCCGTAAACTTCACACCGTACCCCGGAGGTGAGAGCGGGTTGAGCGAGCCGGTCTTTGGCATTTCGCGTACCCACGTGACCGTGCCCCGGGCTTGGAACTCGAAGCCGCCCGGTAGTGAGACATGGACTCGCAGCTTTTGACCGAGATCGGGTGGGGCATAGGTGGCGACGAACAAGCCGCCGGCGTCGATCACGTCGTTGCCGCTCAAACCCTTGAAGAAATTGGTCGTGCTGTACGCGCCGAGAGCGGCCTCGACGAACACCTCGCCGGGCAGCGCCGGTAACGGAGGGAGGCTGCCGGGGTTCGACGAGATGCGTTGTGGCTCGGGATTGTGGGAAGGCGCGCGCGGTGGTTGCTCGATCGCAGCCGCAGCCGGAGCGGCAAACGGGGAAGGCGGCGCGGAGGGCATCGTTGGTGGACTCGATACCCGACTCAGAGGAATGGGATCTTCCTCGACGGCGGCCGTCGGCGGTTGGCCTGCGTCGGGCAAGCTGGGTGCAGTGGCGTAATCCGGTTCCGGCGGCAACATCGGAACCTGACGTGCGCTTCGTTCAGGCATCACGGCTTGGGTGGCAGCGTTCCCGAGCGCAATGTCGGCACCGTTGCGTGTCGTCGGGGGGAGCGGCGCGGGCGTGGGCGCTGCTGGCGCCGGATCGACCGGGGTTGGTGCGAGCACTGCTGGCGGCTTGGGTTGCGTCGCCGCCGAACTGTTGGTCGCGGGCGGCGAAACTTGGGGCGCCACGGGGCGTGGCCCGGCCGTTTGCGCCAACGGATTCGTCGGGACGGGCGCTGGAGCTGGCCCTGCGGGACTCTTGGCGGCCCCCTCGAGGCCTTTGGCCAACTGATGCACCATACCCAGCGCTCCGGCGACCACCTCGAGTGCCGCCTCGGCGGTGGGGTGTTCGTTTTCTGGCGCCTGCAAGTGGTTGAGGACCGCGCGCAGCTGGACCAACGCCTGATTCGCGGTCGGCGCCTGTTCGCCTTTGGTTTCGATGCGATGGAGCAGGCTCATGACCTGTGCAACACCCTCGGCCACCGCCTGCAACTGCGGCGGCACTTCATCGAGCTGAAGCACGCCGAGCGCCTGCATCAGGTGGGTGCGTGCATTACGGGCCTGGGAGATGAAGTCGCTCATGGGTTCCATCCGTGGCAGTGCAAGCTTCGGCCCACGGCAGTTTCGGTTTCCACCCTTCCCGCTCCAACGTCAAGCCAGCTCGGTATCGGCTCGTCAATTTGGAGCGAGACTTGCACCCCGTGTCCCACGCGCGGGGCTTGCGATGCTCACCCACTTCGAAACGGCACCGCGCCGATGCGGCCGCCGGTCGACGGCGGGTCTGCCAAACCTCGGACCCGCTACGAGTGTAACAAGTGAGCGATCGAAAAAAAGCGGCCAGTGCCGGGGAAAAACGACTGTCTCATCCCTGTTTGGGCGAGCGGTTTCGCCATCGCGACTGGTCTCGAGATCTGCACCGAGGGCGACCGCCAAATCGCGTTCAGCATCGTTCGGAGGGAGGCGTCCGTGACGCGGGCTAGGGGGAGATGTGTCGAGCGCGCCTGGTGGCACTTATCGAAGGGTTGAAACTGGGTCAGTTTGGTCCTACGGTGTTGCCCCATGGCGGTGCGAGAGATCTTGCGTCTGGGTGACCCCCGTTTGAGGCGACGGGCGGAGCCGGTGCCCGAGGCCGCCTTCGGAAGCGCAGACTTGACGGAGCTGGTGAACGACCTCATCGAAACCATGCACGCGAACGGCGGAGCAGGGATCGCCGCGCCTCAAATCGGGGTGTCGAAGCAGGTGTGTGTGATCGAGGTCAAGAAGAACGACCGTTACCCTGCATTCCCCGAGATTCCGTTGTGCGTGCTCGTCAACCCGCAGCTCACACCGATCACTCAAAGCTACGACGTGCTCGCTCCGGAAGACGCCATTTCCATCTACGAAGGCTGCTTATCGGTGCCTGGTCTGAGAGGACGTGTGTCGCGGCCACGCCGGGTGCGCGTCCAAGCGTGGGACCTCGATGGTAAGCGCTTCGACGAGCTCTGGGAAGGCGCGAAAGCAGCCGTCGTCCAACATGAAGTCGACCACCTGCACGGCACGTTGTTCGTCGACCGCGCCGATACGAGCACGTTCTGCTTCCTACCGGAATACGAGCGATTCGTGCCTCAGAGTGAACGTGTGATCGACGGCGCGCCGTAACCTGGTGGGGGGAGCAACCAGGATCGCGCCGCGTGAACGTTACCACGGGCGCAGTGGTGGGAGGGAGCCATAGCGCGCCGTGAGACGCTGGGCCCAACCCATGGCTCATGCAGAGCGTCGTGCGCGCGTAGACCGTGCGCACGGCTGCCCCATTCGGTGTGTTGCGCAGATTACCACAACGGGCGCATGCGCGGCCCGAGACGTAACACCTTGCCACCTGGCGGGGGCTCGATCGGCGGGAGCGCAACGACCAGGCGCTCGATGCGTCCCGCTGCGTGCAAGAGCGCGCCAACCGCGACCGGCTCCGAAAGCAGCCCATCGAAAAATAGCGACACCACGTAAGCGCCCCCGAACAGCTTGGCGAGGCACTCTTTGTCCTCGCAGACCGCGAGGCGAATCACGTGACCCCGCGAGCTGCGCAGATCTGCCGAGTAGTTGGTGCGCACGTCGTTCACCCACTGCTCGAGGGTTTCTTGCGACTGGCTGTGCGAAGGGCTTACCCGTGAGACACCCCAGAGCACGTCGGAGTTGAGGTCGAGCACGACGGCTCGCGACGCCCCCGCCCGCTCTGCCAGTGCACCGAGCTCTTCGTCGAGCTGTTCTCGCGGGTCTTCCGTACGCACCAGCGGCATGCGGTCGATGGCCTCGTGCACGATTTCGTGGAAGCCGCCGCACAACGAGCCGAGCCGCTTCTGCATGAGCTCGTGATCGGGGATCGGAGCATCGAACACGGCCACGACGCGGCCGTGCGGGAGTGCGTGCCACGCCGTATCAGCGGACGTCGGAGGTTTACCCCCGATCTCGATGCGCGCGTCCACAGCCCCCAGTTTGGCTTTCACCACCTCCAGCAGTCGCTCGACCTTGTGTTCCGACACGACGCCGAGTCTAGCCTGGGTCGGCATGGGAAGCGAGTCTGACTAGGGGGTACGGCCCGTTTCTTTTCGTCGCGAGTCCGCGTCGTGCCCGGGAAAGGCACGCAGCGAGCAAGCACGTACCGCGGAGGACCTTGGTCGCGGGCCTCGGGTTTCGCCGCGGGAAAAAGCCGTTGGCTGCGTTGGGACACCCCGGCTGGAATCGGCCCGTCGGGTAGCCGTGGGCGGGTTTCGTTGACCCCAAAAGGACCGAGTTTCGACCGTTTCGGCTCGGGAACCCATTGGCAAAGCCGAGAAAAACTCACTAACACGCCGCCATGGCCAACATCGCCGCCGAAGCCTTCCCTGAAACATCTTTTCCGAAGAACGAAATCGAAGTCCTTTTGCTGGAGAATATCCACCCGAGTGCCCACGAATTGTTTCGTGGTGAAGGGTTCAAGCTCGAGGTTCGTTCAGGGGCGATGAGTGAGGCCGAGTTGCTGGAGCGGATCAGCTCCGTGCACGTGCTCGGGATCCGCAGCAAGACCAACGTGACGGCGCCGGTACTCGAGAAGGCCCGGCGGTTGCTGGCAGTGGGTTGTTTCTGCATTGGTACCAACCAGGTCGACCTGAAGACCGCCAACCGCCTGGGGATCCCCGTTTTCAACGCTCCGCTCAGCAACACACGCAGCGTCGCCGAGCTGGTGTTGGCCGAAATCGTGCTGCTGTCGCGCCGTTTGGGCGACGCCAACACCGAGATGCACCGCGGCAAGTGGAACAAGAGCGCCGACGGCGCCAACGAGATCCGCGGCAAGACGCTCGGTATCGTCGGCTACGGCCACATTGGTACTCAGGTCGGGGTGTTGGCCGAGGCCTTCGGCTTGCGCGTGCTCTTCTACGACATCACCGCGAAGTTGCCGCTCGGGAACAACACTCGCGTGGAGAGCCTGGGCGATCTGCTCGCCCAGTCGGACTACGTGACGTTGCACGTGCCCGAGACGCCCCACACGATGAACATGATCGACGCGGCAGCGCTCGACAAGATGAAGCCTGGCGCCAAGCTCCTGAACTTGAGCCGCGGCACGGTCGTCGACATCAAAGCCTTGGCTGGCGCGCTCAAGGCCGGCAAGCTGTCGGGTGCCGGCATCGACGTGTTCCCGTACGAGCCGAAGAACAACGACGAGGAGTTCATGTCCGAGCTCCGCGGGCTGCCGAACGTGATCTTGACGCCCCACATCGGCGGTTCGACCGCAGAGGCTCAAGAGGCGATTGGACGCGAGGTGGGCCACGCGTTGATCAAGTTGGTCAACACCGGCAGCACCGTCGGCTCGGTCAACTTCCCGATTGTGGAGCCGCCGCCTCAGGGTCACCACCGCGTGCTCAACGTGCACAAGAACGTGCCCGGCGTGTTGTCCTCCATCAACCGCATCGTCTCCGACTGCAACGCCAACGTGGTGAGTCAGGTGTTGGCTACGGACCCAGACATCGGCTACCTGGTCATGGATTTGGATCGCGCCGTCGCGGAAGATGTCCGTGCAGCCATGGCGCGCCTCGAGACGAGCATCAAAACTCGCATCTTGTACTGAGCTCTTTCAGCGTCTCCCAGGCGCGGCAGAAGTTTACGCGGTCGGCCGTTGTCGACCGCGAAAGGTTGAGGTTACCCGGTGACAACTATCCCCAAACTGACCAAAATCCCGGGGTTGACCCCGGAAGTCAGCCGGTTTCTGGACGCGCTCAAAGCCAAGGGCTTCAAGGGTGACGTCCAAACCGACTACGCGACGCGGCTCATCAACGCCACCGACAACAGCGTCTATCAGATTATCCCGCAGGCCGTCGTCGCGCCGAAGTCATCCGCCGACGTGGAGCTCCTCACTTCGCTGCTCGGCCAAGAAGAGCACCGGAGCGTGACCGTTTCGCCGCGAGGTGGCGGCACCGGTACCAACGGTCAGTCTTTGCACCCCGGCGTGATCGTCGACTTGTCTCGGCACATGAGCCGCATCATCGACCTCGACAAAGAGGCGGGGTGGGTGCGCGTCCAGCCAGGCGTGGTGCTCGATCAGCTCAACGCGTACCTGAAGCCCCATGGGTTGTTCTTCGCGCCGTCGGTGTCGCCGAGCAGTCGTGCGACGCTGGGCGGGATGATCGCGACGGACGCTTGCGGGAAAGGGTCGCGGGTTTACGGTAAAACGAGCGGGCACGTCGTCGAGCTGACGTTGGTGTTACCCGACGGTACCACGTGGGTGTCGCACGATTTGTCCGAGGTAGAGCTCAGCGTGCAGAAGGGCCGCACGGACCGCATCGGTGAGGTGTTGCGCATCGTCGACGACATCGTCACCGAGAAGAAGGAGCTCATCAAGGAGCAGTTTCCGAAGATCCCGCGCTTCCTCACCGGTTACAATCTGGCGCACGTGCGCAAAGAGAACGCGCCGTTCACCTTGAACCCGATCGTGTCCGGCGCCGAGGGTACGCTCGCGTTCGTCACCGAAGCGAAGCTGCGCGTGCTGCCGATTCCGCTGCACAAGTCGTTGATCGCGATTCGCTACGCGACGTTCGACGACGCACTGCGCGCGGCCGAGGTGCTCGTCGCGACGGACCCCGGCGCGATCGAGACGATTGACGACACGATCGTCGAGCTCGCCAAGAAGGACGCGATCTGGGACAAGGTCTCGCACCTGCTCCAAGACGAGGGCACGATCCCGACCAAGGCCATCAACTTGGTGGAGTTCTCCGGCGACAACCTGGACCAGGTTACCGCCAAGGTCACCGAACTCGTCCAAGTCCTGAACCAGAAGCTGGGTGACGCGGGGGAAGCGATTGGTTACAAGATCGCGCCGACTCCGTCGGACATCGCAGCGCTGTGGGAGCTGCGCAAGAAGGGCGTTGGGCTACTCGGCAACGCGCCGGGGGAGCGACGTCCGATTGCGTTCGTCGAAGACACGGCGGTGCACCCGAAAGATCTCGCGGCGTTCATCCGCGAGTTCCGCGCGATCTTGGACGGGCACGGCTTGCGTTACGGCATGTTCGGACACGTGGACGCCGGGTGTTTACACGTGCGCCCGGCGCTCAACACGCGGGACCCCGAAGACGAGAAGCTGCTGCGAGAGATCTCCGACAAGGTCGTTGCGCTGGTACGTAAGTACGGCGGCGTGATGTGGTCGGAACACGGCAAAGGCTTCCGCAGCGAATACAGCCCGCAGTTCTTCGGCGAGGAGCTGTTCGGAGACCTGTGCAAGATCAAACGCGCCTTCGACCCGTACAACCAGTTGAACCCAGGCAAACTCGCGGTGCCCGCGGAATCCGGCGCGAAACTCGTGAGCGTCGACGCGCTCAAACGCGGCGAATTCGACCGCCGTATCGCGCCGAAGTCGCTCGCCAAATACGCGACCAGCGTCAACTGCAACGGCAATGGTGCGTGCTTCGACTACTCGGCGGACTCCGTCATGTGCCCGTCGTCCAAGGTCACGCGCGACCGCATCCACTCGCCGAAAGGGCGGGCGGGGCTGATGCGTGAATGGCTGCGGCAATTGTCCGAGGAGGGCTTCGACGCCGCCGCGCAGCTCGAGAGCGGGCACGGCAACGTCGGCCTGCCCAAGTTACCGGCAAGCCCGCTCGGCAAAGATCTGGCAGCCGTCGACCCCACCTACGACTTCTCTCACGAGGTTTACACGGCGATGGACGGTTGCCTCGCGTGCAAGGCGTGCGCGACGCAGTGCCCCGTGAAAGTGGACGTGCCCGAGCTGAAGTCGGAGTTCCTGCACCTCTACCACCAGCGGTATCCGCGACCGGTCAAAGACCTGTTTGCCGCCGCGCTCGAGACCATCGTGGTGTGGATGGCCTGGTTCCCGCGCCTCGTGAACATGGTGCTCAACTGGCGTTGGGTGCAGGCATTCATGGCGCAAGTCGTCGGCATCGTGGACGCGCCGCGGCTCGCGAAGCTGTCGCTCAAGGCCGGGCTCTTGGCGCGCAACGCGCCGGCCTTCGACTTCGAACGCCTCGAACGTCTGACGGACGACGAGCGCGAGAAGAGCGTGATCTTGATCCAGGACGCGTTTCACGGCTTCTACGACACGCACGTGACGCTCGCTGCCTACGACCTGATGCAGAAGTTGGGCTTCACGGTGTACGTCGCGCCGTACCGCCCTAGCGGCAAGGCCCTGCACGTGAAGGGTTTCTTGGACGCCTTCAAAAAGACGGCGCTGGGCAACATCGAGTTCTTCCGCAAGGTCGCGACCTACCAGGTGCCGATGGTGTGTATCGACCCGGCGGTTACCTTGTTATTCCGCGACGAGTACGCACACGTCGCGAAAGGGCCGCTCGAGTACCGGATCCAGCTGTTCCAGGAGTGGCTGTCGGTGCGCGCCGACTCGATCACTCAGCTGCTCGCCGGTCAGGCCGATCGCGCGCGGGACACCCTCAACACGGGCACGGCGTTTCACTACGTGCTCATGGGTCACTGCACCGAACGCACGGCGGCGCCCGCGACGCAGCGTCAGTGGGTGGACCTGTTCGAGCGCTTCGGAGTGCAGCTGAAGCTGGAGTCGGTGGGTTGTTGCGGTATGTGCGGCATGTACGGGCACGAGGCGGCGCACTACAAGGAATCGCGGGGGATCTTCGCGATGAGCTGGGAACGCCACCTGCCCGACGACCCCAAGAACCTCAGTCGTTATCTCGCGACCGGCTATTCATGCCGTAGTCAGGTCAAGCGCTTCTCGGCGTCGCGGCGCACCCTCAAACACCCGGTCGAGGTGATGCTCGAGCTGGCCAAGTTGTGAATCTGCGCCATGGCCAACGTCGACCTATCGGTTGGTGAGCTCGCCGAACTCGAGGCGACTGCACTCGACACGGCGCGGGCCGCGGGCGCGTTGATCCTCGACGGATATCGTCGACAGGTGGCCGTTTCGACGAAAGGGCCGCACGCCGAGGTGTTCACGGAATACGACGTGCGCAGTGAGGAGCTCGTGCGCAAGCTCCTGAGCGAACGTAGCCCCGGCGTCCCCATCGTCGGTGAAGAAGGGGGTGGCGCGCCGGGACCCGACCTGACCTGGTACATCGACCCCATCGACGGCACGATCAACTTCATCGCCGGGCATCCGTTCTTTTGCGTGAGTGTCGGCTTGATGCGCGGCGGGTCGCCGATCGCGGGCGCGGTGGTCGCACCCGTGCTCGGCTGGGAGTGGGTCGGCAACGCGCAGACGGGCGCGCGAAAGAACGGCCAGCCCTGTGCCGTCAGTCATCGCACCGCGCTGTCCGAGGTCGTCATGGTCACGAGTTATCCCAGCCGCAGCGGTGTGAACCCGGTCAACGATGCGCTGCGTGCCCGGCAACTATCGCGACTCTACGCGACGGTGCGCGACGTCCGTCGCTGCGGTTCAGCCGCCATCGATCTGTGTATGGTGGCCGACGGCACGTACGAGTTCAGTTGGATGCGTCAGATCAGCCCGTGGGACATCGCCGCCGGGGCCGCCATGGTGCTGGGCGCCGGCGGTACGTTCGAGGTGCTCGAGGCCAATACACCCGGCGCGCAATTTCTTTCGACCAACGGCTACGTCCGAGACGCGGTCCTCGACGTGTTGGCTATGGGCTAACGTATGCTCGGGTGTTTGGAACCCGACTTATTGCGGAGAGGTGCCTTTTTTCGGCGGCTGGTTCTTGGCTGACTCGATCAGAGCATCGAGCGCCTTCTCGTAGTCGCCGCGCAGTTGCGCTCGGCGCGCCTCCACGTCTTTGAGCGTGTCTTGGATCTTCGTCTCCTGCTCGGTCAACTGTTTGAGCGCCGCGTCCACGCGGGCGAGCTCGGCGCTGTTCGGCTTCGGTTCCGCGGCGAGCTCCGTGCGGTAGTCTTCCAAGGTGGAGCGGATCGACGCTGTTTGTTCGGCGCGGCGCGCGAGCTCGGTTTCGTCCTGCTCCAGACGAATGTAGACGGTGTAGCTCGTGAGGCTGATCTCGTCCAACTGGTCCGGCAGCACGGAGACCGCTTTGGGTCCGAGCTGAGCCTTCTTGTGTTGCACCGTCTGTTGCGCAGCGCTCGTCTCACGGCGACGTTCTTTGAGCTGATCGTCCAACCCGCGCTGCAGACCACGCGCGGACGCGTCGTACAGGCTGACCTCGCAGTCCTTCTGCTTGGCTGCGTATTCGGTGTTGGCCGCGATGCGTTGCGTCAGTTGGCGTTCTTCGGCGGTGAAGAACGCCCGGATCACCGATTCCTCCGACTGCCGAGCGGCGTACGCCTCGCTGCGCCCTTCGTAGTCCGCCGTTTGGTACAGCTCCGCCACGAGTTCCGGGTCACTGGGACCCACCTCGACCGCGAACTGGTTCATCTTGCTTACGGACTCGCCAGCCGCGGTGCGCTCTTCGTCGATGCGCGTCCTGAGCTCGTTCAGTTGCGACGAGTAGTTGACGGCGTAGGCCGGATTGTCTTGAGAGGACGCGACCTTCGGCCCAGTTTGTTCCGGGGCGCACGCGGCGACGAGGGAGGCAAGGACCAGATAATGACTGAAGCGCAACATGTGTTGGCTCGGGGGTAAACCCCATCACTTCTGCGGAGTCAAGCGCAGCATCGAGACGTCGTGGCTTTGCAGTGTCGTTGATAGCGGGGTTTTGGTCGTTCCAACTTGCTCGTGGGCCCACAAATCACGAACGGAATAAGCCGTGGTCGCAAAGTCATAGTGCTTGTGCGTTAGGTCGTCCTCGAGCCTGTGTTTGCTCCAATCGAAGCTGACGTCCAACGCCGCGCGGCCACGATTCAGGAACAGAACGGCGACTTGGCCGCGGCTGAGCGGGCGCACCCAAACGTCCAACTCGCCGTCCGTCCGGTATTTGAAGCCCTGGATCCCGAGAATATCCTGATCCACGGCGATGACCTCGGGGTTCGTCAGGATTGCCCGCTTCGACTCCGTCAGTTTGGAGAGGTCGTTGGCGGCCATCAGCGGCGAAGCCAGCATCGCCCAAAGCGACACCTGCGCTCGCTCCTCCACGACCGACATGCCGTAATCCAGCGACAACGAGCCCAGCGCGTTCCAGTGCCCGGGTCCGGCAAAGGCGCGCAGCTCGTCGTCGTCGTCCACCAGGCGCAATACGCCGAACGCCGTGGTGTGGCCGCGCCGTTCGACGCAGTCGAAGCAGTGCGCTGCGTCGCTGCTCGTACGCCACGAATGTCCCACCGTTGTCGCCCACTGCCACGGCTTCGAAGCACCCGCGTCATCGATCGCGAACGCCATAGGACGTTTGGTGGCACGAACCGCGTCACGCATCGTCGTGTAGCTGGCTTTGGCGTCGAGATCTTCGGCGTCACACCAGTCGTATCGAAGGTAGTCGACACCCCACCGTGCGAACTGCAGCGCGTCTTGGTATTCGTGACCACGGCTGCCTGGTCGCCCGTCGCACGTGACGTTGCCCGCGCTCGAGCCCAACCCGAACTTCAAGCCGCGGCCGTGAACGTAATCAGCGAGTGGCTTCAAGCCGGATGGAAAACGCTTCAAGTCCGGTTGGAGGAAGCCATCTGCGTCGCGGTCGCCTTGCCAACAGGTCTCGACGATGACGTATTCGTAGCCCACGCGCGAAAGACCCAGTGCGCTCAGGGCATCGGCCGCTGCCTTGACGAGCTGCTCGTTCACGTCGCAACCCACGTTGCCGCTCGTCCAGCCCATGGGCGGCGTAGCTGCCGTAAGTGAATGCGGTTGTGCGACGGCAGGTTCCGGCACGTAGCCGCCGGCTGCAATCACCAACAAAGCAAGCGCTCTACCAAACACCGTCGTGATGCGGCGGGCCGAGGTCCCCAACGGTAGGTGCGGTTGCTTCACGAGTCGAGACAACGAATGCCGCGCCGCCCCTGTCGATGCTCGCCAGACCATGCGCCGCGTATAGCCGAGGACGAGGGGCATCGTCACGGCAGATGTGGCGATGCCGCGCCACAAGTCTGCGAGGTGTCGTCGGCGCCGTCTTTGGTGCGGCGGGGCGCCCAGGTGTTGGGCTGCGATGGGTGCAGTCAGCGACCGCTGGCGGTGGCCCACCGCGACGCAGGCCAGCTCGCAATCACGAAACGTGTCGAAACGGAGCCTTGCCTCGCGTTAGAACCCACGGTTTGGCTGCGTCGACCTTGCCGCGATTGCCGCCGCCCCAAGTGTGAGGCGTTCGAATCGCTACTTTTGCGGCAAACTATCAGCCGTCTGCTACGCTTGCCGAGCTCGGTTCAACTAAACCGAACTCTGGGGTCGAGACGTGAGCGCGGCTTCGAGCGCCGCGATGAACTCGCGCGGGGATTCTTCTTGTGGAAAGTGACCGCTGTCGGCGAGCTCGTAGGTAGGGGCGTGCGGAAGCAGTTGCTGCCAACGCTCGAGCACCATTTGGTCGACGAGGGGGTCGAGTTTGCCCCAGATGAGAGCAGTTGGGAGACCTGCGAGAGCGGCGACGACGGCGGGCAGCTCGGGCGCGAACGCGCTCGACTCCACCAAGTTTGCACCCAACGTCCACGGTGCCAGGCGCGCTGCGCGATTCGGAAACGGAGCCTTGTAGTGACGGTGAACTTGCGGGCTCAAGCGCGAACGTTTGGCGAAGGCGGTTGGCAAGAGCCAGCGCGGCGATGCGTTGCAGCTCAAGTAAAGAAAGCGCCCCAACGGCGAGCGAATGAACCGCATCAGCGAGCGACCCTTCGCGTGATCGTCCATGGCCCAACCCCAGCTGTTGACGATGACCACGCGCCGAAAACGCGAAGCATCGGTAACGAGCAGCGGCAGCGCGATCGGACCGCCGAAGTCATGGACGACCAACGTGACGTCCTCGAGCTCGAACGCTCGCAGCAAGTCGCGCAAACGCCGCGTGTGGTCGCTGGGTAAATAGCCGGCCGTCGTTGGTTTTTCGGACAACCCGAAACCCAAGTGGTCGGGCGCGATACAGCGATATCGGTCCTCGAAATGGGCGATGGCGGCGCGCCACTCGAAGGACCACGACGGGGTGCCGTGCACGAACAAGAGCGGCGAGCCGCGCCCCGTGTCGACGCAACGCATGGTGCCGTCAGTGTGAGGAAAGTGCTTGGAATGAAACGGGTATTGTCGTGTGTCCAGCCACTCCGGGACAGGCTTCGATGGGATAACCAGTTGCGTCATGGGTGACAGTCTGGCGCGCGTCGAGCGAGCGCGTTATGGTACGTTCGTACTATGCGTGTTTCGGCGGAGCCAGTCGCAACGAGCGAGCCACATTCCGAGCTGATCCGGGAGTTGTGCGACGAGGCCACGCGCTCGCAGAGCAGTCATGCGTACCGCGATAAGGTGCTCGAGCTGTTGAGTGAACGAATCGAAGTCGATGCGGCGCTGTTTCACGAGCTCTCGCCGCGCGTGCCGTTGGCGCGCGCAGCGTTCAAGGGGCTCGACCTCGCCGTGCTCGACTCGAGCAGCCGCGGGTGGGACGAGATGGCGGTGAGGCTACAGCCGTTGCGCGACGTGGCTTTGCGTCAATCGGGCGCGGCTACCGACGCCGAGGCGTTTCCACGCGGGAGCCGGAGCCGCCGCGATTGGGAGACGCGGATCGCCAAGCCGCTCGGGATCCGAGGCGTGTTGATAGGTCACTTGTTGCGTCACGGGCGAGTGATCTCGGCGGTTGTGCTGATGCGACGGAGTCGTGGGTTCTCGCGCGCGGAACGAGTCTGGCTCGGCAAACTACTGCCGTGTCTCACGCTGGGTGACTCGTATTGGCAGTTCGCCGGTCAGCAGCGGTTCGCGGGCATGTTGGCAGCGCCCATCTGCCGAGACCAACGCTTGACGGCGCGCCAACGTCAAATCGTCGAAGGCGTCGCGCTCGGGCGCACGAACCGACAAATCGCGGCGGCGCTCGAGATTTCTCCCCACACCGTGCGCAATATCCTCGTCGAGATTTGTGAGCGGTTGGGGGCCGGTAATCGAGCAGACGTCGTGCGGTTGGCGGTGTTGTCGACACCACGCGAGTAGTCCCGCCTGCGCCTCGCAGTTGCGGCGAGGGCAGAATTTGGGCGAGGTGGGGTGGAGGGCGAGCCGGCGTGTTGGCGACGGGGCCGCGGCTCGACTCGGATCGGGCCAAAATCACGCGACGCGGGCGTCGCCGAAGAGCGGGCGGCAAGTGATGATTCCTCGTCGTTTACAACGTGGAAAGTTGGTGTCATACAGCCCGACGGCCCGTGCACGTTCGTCGTGGGGCCGTCGAAACCCAGCAATCAGGAAGCACTATGTCACGTTCTCCATTTTCCAACATTCCCTTGGCGCCAGCGGACCCCATCTTGGGCCTCACCGAGGCTTTCGTTGCGGATACGAATCCGAACAAGGTGAACTTGGGCGTGGGTGTTTACCAAGATGGCAACGGCAAGGTGCCCGTGTTGCAGGTCGTGCGTGAGGCCGAGCGCATCTGGTACGAGAAGGAAGACTCCAAGTCGTACTTGCCAATCGATGGCGCGCCCGCGTTCCGTAAGGAGGTGCAAGCGCTGCTACTCGGCGCCAATTCCTCCATCATCGCCGAAGGGCGTGCGGTTACCGCGCAAGCATTGGGCGGCACGGGTGGTCTGAAGATCGGCGCGGACTTCTTGAAGCGGTTCCTGCCCAACACCGAGATCTACATCAGCAAGCCGAGTTGGGAGAACCACCGCGCACTGTTCGAGAGCGCAGGCTTCGAAGTGAAGGAGTATTCTTACTATTCACCCGAAAAGCACGGCCTCGACTTCGCCGCGATGCGCACCGATCTGCAGGCCATGCCCAACGGCAGCATCGTGCTGCTGCACACCTGTTGCCACAACCCCACGGGCTCCGACCCCACTCGTGAGCAGTGGGAAGAGATCGTCGCCATCTGCCAGACCAAGGGCTTCGTGCCGTTCCTGGACTTTGCGTACCAAGGCTTCGGCGACGGCATCGTGGAAGACGCCGTGCCGGTGCAGCTGTTCTCCCAAGCAAACATACCGTTCTTGATCTCGAGCTCGTTCTCGAAGTCGTTCTCGCTGTATCGCGAGCGCGTGGGCGGCATCACCATCGTCACCACCGACGCTGACGAGGCCAAACGCGTGACCTCGCAGGTCAAGCGCGTCATCCGCACCAACTACTCGAACCCGAGCTCTCACGGCGCCCAGATCGTCGCGCTCGTGTTGTCCGACGCCAACCTACGCAAGAAGTGGGAAGGCGAACTCACGGAGATGCGCGAGCGCATCCAACGCATGCGCACCTTGTTCGTCGAGCGGCTCAATGGCCTCGGCGTGAAGCGTGACTTCTCGTTCATCAAAGACCAGAAGGGTATGTTCTCCTACTCCGGTTTGCAGCTCGAGGCGGTACGCCGTCTGCGTTCGGAGTTCGGCATCTACATCGTCGACAGCGGCCGCATCTGTGTGGCGGCGATGAACGAGAAGAACATCGGCCCGGTCTGCGAAGCCATCGCCAAGGTGCTGTGAGGCTGTGAGGCGCGGCTGACTGCGGTCGCGTCGCGCACCTAGCTCCAACGTGCCCTCAAACGACCGGCGCCCGAGCACCCATGCTCGGGCTGCTGGTCGGCGTGACCGTCGTTCACTCGCTCGACTGCGGGGCCGCGAGGTCCGAGAACACGATGGTAGCCACGCTGCGGGCGGGCATATCGACGCCGAATGCGTTGGAAGTGGGCTCCGAAGCTTCCAAGCCGTTGGTGACGAGGGGTACGGCGAGGGGCTGCCAACGGTGTGAGACGCCTGGGCGGAATGTGGTGAGCACGCTGTCGGAAGTGGGGGCGCCGTCGACGCCGCGCAGCGTCACGTGTGCGACGTTGCGTCCGGTGTTGAGTAGGACGACGGTCGCCGTCTTGGCGTCTGGTGAGACGTAAGCCGAGGCGAGCACGCTGGCCTGACTGCTCTCCACCGACACACGCGTGTACCCCGGATCAGTGAAGCGCGCGAAGTGACGCACGGCGTAGTAATGGTCGCGTGGTTTGGCGGTGCGGCCCACGAGCGACACCAAGCCCTTGTTGCCAGCCCAAATCAAATCCCAATATAGAAACGCGACGGCGCCTTGAGTCACGAGAGTGTGATGCATCAGCCACGCGGTCTCGAAGCCACCGTCGACGCCGCCGTCCTCGTCGGTGTTGAACTCGGTTTGGAAAGTGGGCAGCGAAGTTGCCTCGCGGACCTCCCGCATCTCATCGAGAAAGCTATCCGGTCCAGGTTCACGCCAGTCCCACATCGCGTCGTCGCCGCGCTCGTAGATGTGGTGCGCGACCCCTCCGAGGAGGGCGGAGTCTAGCGCGGCGAGGTAATTCGGGATCCGATGGTAGTGGATGCCCAGGACTTCCGGACCGAGCAGCAACGGCCGCTGCTTCGGTTCCCGCTGGGTCACGCGCGCGTGCAAGGCGGCGAGGGCTTTGCCGTAGGCTGGGTACTCTGGTGACTCTTCAGGAGTGAATTTACAGCCCTCCCAGTTGCCGGGGATGAAGTCAGGCTCGTTCTGCAGGCTGATGTAGTCGGGGTAAAGACCCAGGCTCGCGTAGTGGTCCAAAGAACGAATCCACCAGTCGGCGAACTCGGCGTACACGAACTTCCCATCACGTTTGGCCAATGTGCAGTTTGGGTTGTTGGCGCAGCGCTCCCTGCCGTTGGCTTTGAGCGCCGCAGGGGGCGACCAGCTGCTCAAGAGCAGGCGCGGTGGATGCCCCAGCGCTCGGCTCGCGCGCTCGAAGATCTCGACCTCTTCGGCGAGGTTGCCATCGGTGCGGTCGCTGCGTTCGAACCTGTTGCGAAAGCGCAGGATGTCGAGACCGAGCTCGGGAAACAACAGCTCGTAGACCGCGTCGCTGACATTGCCGACCAGACGGCCTTGGTGCCAAGCCAGCGCCGCGCCGAATCCTTGTAGAGTTTGAAAGCGCCGACCCATTTCGATGGTGATTTCGGCGTCGACTTCCGGCGCGGTCGCGTCCAACGTTGCCGCGACTGGAGATGAGGGCTCGAGGGGTGACGCGACGTCGAGCGAGTAAGCGTTGGAGGCTGGTGTTCCGGCGCCCGCGCCGAGGCACCCCGCGACCAACGAGGCAGCCCACACGCATGCGGTGAGACGAATGAGCCAGGAAACTCGGCGTGCGCCGGCGTGGGGGGCTGCGTGTTGTCTTGAAGTCATGACCCAGGGCGGTTTCTTGGCTTAGCTCGTCGGATGCGAAACGAGGGGCAGGGGAGAAACGGCCGTTCAAGTGCCGTTGAAGGCGACAAACTAGCAAGGGTGTCGACGCGTTGGGAAGCCGGCTCCTCCTGCGGAAGGCTCGCCCAGGTGGGCCCTTCCACTGGTGGGGTGAGGTGCGATAAGGCGCCAGGACGTCGTCTCGGCTGGCCAATGGCAGGAGCGGCGTGTAGCGTCCTCGCCACCCATGAAGATCACCGGTGCGAAGGTCATCGTCTGTTGCCCCAGTCGCAACTTCGTGACGCTCAAGATCGAGACCGAAGCCGGGATCCATGGTTTGGGTGACGCCACCTTGAATGGCCGTGAGTTGGCGGTGGTGGCGTTTCTGGAGCAACACTGCATTCCCGCGCTGGTCGGCCGAGACGCGCGCAACATCGAGGATATCTGGAACTACTTCTATCGTGGTGTGTATTGGCGCCGTGGCCCCGTTTCCATGACGGCGCTCTCCGCAATCGACGTCGCCTTGTGGGACATCAAAGGTAAGGCGCTCGACACGCCGATCTACAATCTGCTCGGCGGGCGCAGTCGAGACCGAATCTTGGTGTACGCGCACGCGACGGGCAACTCGGTCGAGGGTGCCCTGGAGAGCGTGGCTGCCGCCGCCGCCCAGGGGTACCGTGCGATCCGAGTGCAGGCCGCCGTTCCCGGTCTGGAAGATGCGTACGGCGTCGAGAAGGGCAAAGGTCCCTACGAGCCTGCAAAGAAGGGGCTCGCCATCGAAGAAGTGTGGGACACGGCCGCCTACTTGCGCTTTTTGCCTCGACTCTTCGCGGCCGTGCGCCGGGAGTTTGGTCCGGACGTTCACTTGTTGCATGATGTGCATCACCGCTGCACACCGATTGAGGCAGCTCGGCTCGCGAAGGAGCTAGAGCCGTACCACCTGTGGTGGTTGGAAGACCCAGTTGCGGGGGAGTTACAAGAAGGGCTGCGCTTGATACGAAAACATTCGACGACGCCACTGGCCATCGGTGAGGTGTTCAACACCATCTACGACTATACGACCCTCCTGACGGAACAGCTCATCGACTACGTACGAATGCCTCCCGCTCACGGCGGCGGTATCACCCACCTGATGAAGGTCGCAGCCATGGCCTCCGTCTACCACGTCAAGACCGGGTTCCATGGTGCTACCGATATCTCACCGGTCGGAGCCGCCGCGGCATTACACGTCGATTGTGCGATCAACAACTTCGGCATCCAGGAGCACATGCCACACCAACCGATCGTGGCGTCGGTGTTCGACGTTGGTTACGCGTTTCGCGAGGGTCATATGTACCTAGAGGACCGACCAGGGCTCGGTGTCGACATCGATGAGGACGAAGCGAGCAAGCACCCTTATACGCCTGCTGCCTTGCCCGTGGCGCGACTGCTCGACGGGACGTTATGGCACTGGTAGCCCCTTCTCACCGCGGGGTAACGTGACGGTATTTGCGCAACATCATACAAGCCAGAAAGCGGAGCGAGTGACATCATGACGATGACCATGTCGTGGAACCAAGTTGCCCTCAGGCGTCGCTACTTACCCTTGTTTGCCTGCGCTGCGGCCGCGGCATGTCAGGCCGAGCAACGCGATTTCTCGCCACAGTCGACAGCCGGTGAGACGCGTGCCGACGCCGGTGGTGGCAACGGGAATGACAACGGGAGCGTGAGCGCCGGAAACGGTGAGACTGGCGTGGCTTCCGGGGCCACCGATGAAGTAACCTCGACCGCACCGGGCGGGACTTCTCCCGACGAGCGCAGCGTTGACGGCTCGGCGGGTGAGGCGAGCGCCGCAAACGGTGAGACTGCCCCCGGCGTGGGGGCAACGTCCGAACCCAGCGAGTCGGGCGCAGGCTCGGCCTCGCCCGTGGGAACGGCCGAACCGGAGGATACCAACACCGGCGTCCCGTCGACATCCGGCTCGAGCGAGACGCCGACCTCACTTTGCGATCAGAACCTGCTCATCAACGGCAGCTTCGAACTAGAGGACGACAGCTGGACCGCCTCGAGCAGTTATGCGGCGTTCGAGCAGCGCGTGCACCCGCTCATCGTGACCAACGACCACGAGTCGCTCGCCCCGTACGAAGTGACGGCACACGACGGTTCGCGGTTCGCGTTTCTCGGGGACGTTCCCGATGACGAATACATGGGGTATCACACCACCTTGACCCAGCTGATCTTCGTGCCGGAGGAAGCGATGGGGTTGGTATTGCTCGGCTACGTATGGGTCGACACCAATGAATCGGACGAACAGGAGTGGGACCGCGCCTACGTTCAGCTGGAATCCCAGGAAAACTCCGAGGACTACTGGCAGTTCGCGTTCTGGACGAATCGTGACGCGGGCGGCGGCTGGGTAAAGGTCGACGAGTACATCGAAGACCTCGAGCAAGTTCGCGGCAAACACGTCAACGTGGTGGTCCAGGCCGTAACGGATCAAAGCACACCGACCCGTTTCTGGTTCGACGAACTCGAGGTAGTCGTCGTTTGTCCGTGAACCGCGTCGAGCGAGCGGCGCTGCAAAGTTTCGCCGTTTGCTGGGCTGCGTGAACGGCTGCCGGTCTCAGAGGTGGTCGCGCGCTGACTGGTAGCGTTTCCAGCTGAACTGTGTGCCGGATGCAAACACGTCTGCAAATATGCGGCTGTGTCGACGTGGACCGCTGTGTTAATGACGCGCCATGGCTCCTCGCGTTCCCAACCATCCCTCTTCCGATCTGCCCACCAAACGCGGCTCGGATGACGGCGGCAAGCCCACGATTCGCGCCGTCGCCGAGCGTGCGCAAGTGGCCATCAGCACCGTGTCCCGTGTGCTCAACGGCGGCCCAGTCAGCTCCGCAGTTCAACTCCGCGTGAACCAGGCGATAGCCGAGCTGGGCTACACGCCGTCGCTCGCCGCGCAGAGCTTGGTCGGGCGCAAGTCGAATACGGTCGGGTTGGTGACGGACTCCACCGAGAGCCGTTGGTTCTCGCAGGTGTTGCTCGGCATCGAGGGGGCGCTGACGCCCAGTCGGAAGAGCCTGGTGCTCGCGAGCTTGATGTTGAGCGGCAAATACGACGCCTCCCAAGTACGAGCGTGGGTCAACGAGAAGCGCGTCGATGGGCTCATCTTCGTGAGGTCATCGGTGGAGGATGTGGATCTGCTGCGTGAGGCACAACTCTCGAGCATGCCCATCGTGCTGATCGGACCGGACGTGGACGAACCGGCTACGTTCACCGTTCGCGGCAACAATCTCGACGCGGGACGTTTGGCGGCCGAGCATTTGGTCGACCTCGGGCATCGACGCATCGGTTTTGGCGGCGGACCCCAGAGCTCGTTGGACTCGCGCATGCGCTTGACCGGTGTGTCGGAGCGATTGGTGGAGTCCGACTGCGCGCTCGACCCGTCTCTGATCTGGAGCGGCCTCCAGTACTCGACGCATGCGGGGACGCAGCACGCTCAACGATTCTTGGCGCTGGGGCCATCGCGCCGTCCCACGGCCATGATTCTGGGCAGCGATGCCATGGCCCTAGGCTTCATGCGCGCCGTCTTGAGCGCCGGGTTGAAGGTGCCCGAAGACGTCAGCGTCGTCGGGTTCGATGGACTGCCGGACGGTGAAGTGTTCTGGCCGTCGCTGACGACGGTGCGTCAGCCGACTCAACAAATGGCCGCGCACGCTTGCGAGGTGTTGCTGGCGAGCTTGAACGGGCAGAAGGAGCCTGCTGAGCCGTCCGTCGAGTACCCGATGGAGTTGGTCGTGCGCGAGAGCACGCGAGGACGTTAGTTCCATCTCACCCAGCGTGCGGGACGTCACGCCCTTTGCGGTATTGTTTCGCAACCATGGCGTGAGCGGTGTCGCGTTGTTGCCGTTGCGTTGTGGCTAGACCCGAAGTTGCATGGCGTGCCTCGACGGTAGACTTTGTCGACCGTTCTTTGGGACACGTGCAAGCGGTGAACTCGCGATGAGTTCCACCGCTCTCGTGTGCTTTCGTAACCGTTTGACTAGAGGTCGTGAAATTATGAGAAATTGGATTAACGTCGGTTTGGCTAGTGTGAGTGCGGCAGCTCTCCTCATCGGCTGCGGTGACGACGACGACGCGGTCGTGCCCCCAACGCCCTCCGTCGAGGACGGGGGTGCCGACGCGGCGCCGCCGGCTACTAGCTCTGCGCTCGTAATCGATGCGGGCGCGGAGACGTCGTCCGTTGCGGTCGACTCGGGCACCGTCCCAACCGATGCAGGCGCGCCCGACGGCTCCACCTCGGCGCCGTTGGATGCCGAGGCGCCCGACGCGGAGGTCCCCTCGGACGCGGCCCCAGCAGCCGACGCCGACGCTCCTATCGACGCCGAAGCTCCCGACGCGACGGCCGTCGATGCCGACGTCTCGGTTGGCGACGGCGGTTGAACGACCATAATCGCTACGGGAGACCGCCTCACGGGCACCACTCTCGTAGCGAGCACCCAGCACGCCGACGTCGCGTCCACGATGACGCCGTTGGACGTGTGTGGATGCTTCGAATGCCCGTTCGGGTTCTCCTCGCGCCCTGGCGTCGTGCCGGATGAATCTCCCAAATTGCCGGCAAGTTCGGCGCCAATTTGGTCTCGCTTCGATTCGCACGGGCACCTGCCGTTCGCGAGTGCAGTCTGGTGCGTTTGGACGTAACGTCGCGCCATGTCGGGACGCGAAGGCAGGGAGGGCAAGTATTGCATCATTGGTGCCGGTCCGTCGGGATTGGCGACAGCGGCGGCGTTCAGAAAACACGGCGTCCCGTACGATCACCTCGAACGGCATAACGCGGTCGGCGGGCTGTGGGACATCGCCAACCCGGGTACAGCCATGTACACCTCCGCGCACCTCATCTCGTCGCGGACGAAGAGCGGGTTCATCGGGTTTCCAATGCCGGAGCACTACCCCGACTATCCGAGCCGTGAACAAGTGCTCGAGTATCTGCGCGCCTTCGCGCGCCAATTCCAGCTCGAATCCAACATCGAGTTTGGTCGCACCGTCGAAAGCGTGCAGTGCTCGGACGACCGTGCCGTCGTCGTCAGCAATGGCGAGGCGCGCACCTATCGAGGGGTGGTGTGTGCCTCGGGGCTCAACTGGGAGCCCCTCATGCCGCAATACGAAGGAACCTTCGAGGGCGATTTCCGTCACGCGATCACCTACAAACACGCAAGCGAGTTCGACGGCAAACGTGTCGTGATCGTCGGTCTCGGCAACTCCGGCGCCGACATCGCGTGTGATGCAGCTCAGCGGGCTCGTTCAGTAGTGGTCAGCACGCGCCGCGGGTACTACTTCATCCCGAAGTTCATCTTCGGCAAGCCGGCAGACGTCTTCGCGAGTGAAGGACCACGGCTCCCTCTCTGGCTCGAGCGACCGATATTCAGCTTCTTGCAGCGATTGCTCGTCGGTGACGCAACCCGTCTGGGAATGCCCGAGCCCGACCACGCCATTCTACAGTCTCACCCGCTGGTGAACGATCAGCTCCTCCACCATCTGCACCATGGAACCGTGACGCTCAAGGGTGCGATTCGGGGATTCCAGGGGCAGACGGTTCAATTCGTCGACGGTACGGAGACCGAAGCGGATCTCGTGTTGCTGGCCACTGGTTACTCACGGAGCATCCGCTACTTGGAGACCAACGTCTTCGATGGCGGCCGCGCTACGAGCAACTTCATCAGCTGCTTCAATCACAAGGCGCCCAACCTGTTTACGGTTGGATTCGCTGAGCTCAACGGACCGCTGTATCCGCATTTGTCGCGGTTGGCGGACCTGACTGCCCGCGTGGCTCATGCCCAACTCCACTCCCCCCGTGACGCTGCGCGCTTCTACGAATGGATCGCTTCCGTGCACGTCGACAAGGCAGGCGGCCGCACCTTCATCGATTCTCATCGCCACCAGCATTATCACGACGATCGCGCGCTCACTCGGACCACTCGCCAAGCTTTCAGAGTCATGGGCTGGGAATGCCCGACCGCCTGACGAGCGCCACTTGGCCTTTCATTCTCGCGGAAAGCCGTAAAGTCTGAGCGTGGTTGGCTCGGGTACGGGGGATCGAGGCATATCGCGGTTCGAGTCCAACGTCTCCCAGCGAAGGAGGTACGTGTAGGCGTTGGGGACGGAGTCGGCGCTGGACCGCGCCCACTCGTGAGCCCATCGAACGCGCATTCCCTCGGTCGAGGACTCGACTTGGTCGAGCTCCTTTGGATATGGCAAGGGAGGGTCGATGGTGCGCACTGCGCGCAGAGTTTCCGGGTCCAATTCGAACGCTCCCCACCCTCCATATTGCGCGTGGTAGAAGGTTTGGGTGAGACGGCCGTCGGCTTGCACCTTCACGCCTTCCACTTCCAATTCGAACACGAGCGTGCCTTCCCCCCCGAAGTCCCAACGGTAGTCCCACTCCGACGTCTGGTGGACGACCCACTTGCCTGCCTCGACGCGCGCGTTGTAGAGCTGAGTTTTGCCGTTCGCGTCATACTTGTGATAGACGATCACCGCCCGACCCTCGGCATCGAAGCCGACCTTGGTGTTGTTGTTGATCAAGCCCGAGTTCGTGGCGACAGGGTCGACGATATCAGCGGTTCCCAGCCGCATCGGCAAGGGTACGGGTTGGCCGGTATCCCCCGCCTCCCACTCCACCAAGTTGCGCGTGCGGGCGTACGAGAGATCGTGGTTGGTGTCTGCATCCGGCGTGTCTCGCCAAACCCAAACCAGATGCCAGTATCCGTCGGGGCCCTGGATCGGCCCAACGGGGTAGGCGTTGCGTTCCCCCTCGCCGTCGGTGAGCGGTGTGTCCAACAAGCGCGTCCACCGTTTGGAGTTCACGTCGTATTCGTTGAAGATGTGATTGCCGTTGCCGCTGCCGCCGTCGCGATACGCAAAGGCCAAAGCCCCGCTGGGAGAGCGGAAAAACTCAGGGTAGGTGACGCTCTGTTCGTTGGCAGAGACCATTGACGGAACCCGGACGAGGGATGAGATATCGCCCGGTGCGGTCGACCGGAAGTAGATCAGCGGGACGTTGTGCATGTTCCCGCTCACGTGCAGGTAGCCGTCCTCGTCGAGCGCCATGGCGATGTGGTTGTGACTGTCCCACCCGACGCTGGTGTCGAGTTCGCGACGAGTCCAGGTGGCGTTGGGTAGCTCGCGTGCAGCAATGGTCAGGCGCTGATTGGCTGCGTAGTAGGCGGCGTACTGGTGTGTGTTGCTAGTGACCAATGCGAAGTTCACCGGATGGCCCGACCACACTTGATCGATGTCGAGTACGACCGGCTCGAGGTTCATGTCCGTCGTCGCGTCCGTCGAGGCGAAGCCGTGGCTCGGGTTAGACTGAGCACTCTCGGACGTCACGCTCTCGTAGGACGCGGAGGCGACAGTAGGCGGGCCACTCCCCGTGGCCGGTTCCGACGAAACGTCTGCGGTCGAGTCATCGGCCGTGTTGCGCGGCGGCGTGGAGGAACTCGGCGGCGTGGAGGAACTCGATCCCGGTGAGGTTACCGAGCTGATGTCGCTGGACGGGAGTACGGGCGTGGTCGTCGTCGTGTTCGAGGGCACCGGCGACGGCGACGCCTGCGAACAACCGAACGCGAAGAGGCTCGGGAACAGGAAGCAGGTGCCGCGTGCCATGCCGCATCCGATCTAGCCGATCCTGCAACGCGAGGTCCAGGCGTACGCGTCCAGCAGTGAGGGTCGGCATCTAGCCGTGCCGAGCCTGCGCCGATTTCGTCGTCCGTTACTACATGCTCAGCACACGATTACGTTAGATTGCGAGGGCATGGACCTCGAGAGCAGCGAAAATTCGGAACGGCTCGTTCGATGGGGAGCGGTCGCCGGGGCGGCCCTGGGAGCGCTCGTGTTCCTGGTAGGGTGTGCAGCGTTCTTCGGGTTCACTGCAGACGACGCATTCATCGTGGTGAGATACGCATACAACCTGGTAACTCGCGGCGAGCTGGCGTTCAACCCGGGAGAGCGAGTGTCTGCGTTGACGTCACCGCTGCATGCGTTGCTCACGACGGGCGTTCTTGCGGTGGTCGGCCTCGGCTCGGTAGAAGTCGCCAACAAGTGTCTCGGAATGTTCGCGGTGCTTGCCTCGGTCGGCTTCGCGGGAGTTTCCACGCTGAACCGCGAATCCCAGCGCGTTCTTTTCTGGGTTGGGACGCTCGCTTCACCTTTCGTCTGGCTGTGGACGGTGGGCGGGCTCGAAACTCCTTACCTGCTCGCGTCGGTGACCACCGTCGCGGCGCTTCATGTACGTGCCATGCGAACGGCTTCACCTTCGTCCCTGTGGGCGATGGCCGCTGCGACCGCCTTCGGGCTGTTGTTGCGGCTCGACGCGTGCTTGTTCCTGGCACCGTTGTGGGTCGCTTCGAGTCTTCGTTACCGATGGCAAATCGCGAGGCCGGCGGCGCTCGTCGTCGTTCTCGTCGGCGCTTGGTATGCGTTCGCTGCCTTCTATTTCCACGACGTTTTCCCGACGTCATTTTACGTCAAGTTGTTCCACAAACCGAAGCCCCTGGCAGACAACGTCTCCTATTCGCTGCAGTTTCTTCTGCTCTCGGGCGTTGCGATCGTTTCACTCGTGACGATCTCGTCGTGGAGAACGCGTGAGACATCGCGCGCCAATTCACCCGGGCGCGATGGGCAGTGGGCGCTGTGCTTTGGGTTGGGTTTCGTATTCGTCTACTCCCTGACCCATTCGGCGCAACACATGTTCTTCGCTTTCCGTCTGTTCGTTCCTTACGTCCCGGCCACGTTCCTGGTTCTGGCAGGGTGGCGTTCGCTGCACGGTTGGCGCCTGCTGCTTGGTGTGGGCTCGACTCTGCTGGGGCAAGCCGTTTTGGCTCATCAAATGTTCAGCCGCGGGATGAGTCCGACGTTGAGCATGTTGGTCAGTGAAGAGCATTCGGAAGAATACGACGACGTTTCGCTTCTCGAGTACATGGAGTTCGTGGCTGCCCTCGACCGCTCTGCTGAGCCAGTTCGCCGGCATTGGCAGGCACACGCCCCGTCTTTGGAGCAGCCGCGGCTCGCTGTTTACACGGGGGGAACACCGCCTGTCCGACTGCCAGAGTTCACGGTGCTGGAGGAGTTGGTGAGCTACCGTAAAGAGTGCGAGCCAAACTTCTTCCTTCAAGCACATTATGCCCAGATCCTTCGGATCGCCGAGAGGGACGAGGACCGGCGAACGGCCTTTGCCGAACTCGCGGTCGAGCGCACTGGCAGGCTGCCGGAAGTAGTTTCGCGCGAGGTGTTCTTTTTTAACGGACATCCGTTCGTCGCGGAGATTCTCTTCAACGCGAATCCGTTGCCGATGACCCTGCCTACCTACGTCGGCGATCCTTGCTCTCCTTGAAGCCAACAACGACGAGAAGGGACAGCGTTGCTACATCGGCGCCGTCTCGACTGAGCTCAGCGAGCGTTGCGCGGACAGGTAGGGCAGTTCGAGCAATGCTGCCCGGTCCTCACCCATGGCCGCTAAAGCTCGTGGGAAAAAATCCGATTCCTCCTCTTCGATATGTTGCGAGACGGCATCGAAAAGCCGCTGCAAGGATACGGACCAATCTGGCGCGCCCATTGGCAAAGCGGAGACTTCCGCGACCAGATTCTCCAGTAGGCGGGCTTGGTGAGCATGTTCGTCGGCTACGTACTGGAGGGAGGGATACTCAGGGAAGACGGAGTACACCTCTTGCAGCTCGGCGCCCTCGTGGGCGAGTAGGGCCGTACTGACCTCGCGCCATAGCCGCATTCGAGACTCCAGATCGGACGCCACTAACAGCGTCGTCACGAGCGTCTTTAGCTCGGCGTGCTCTCTCTCGAGAACATCGAAGACGCCGCGCGAGGAGCTGAGCGTCTCTGTTGCAGAGGAAGGGCGCATACCGGTGGTGGTTGATTCTGACAGGGGTTTGGTCATCGGTTCACCTTCTGGTGCGCGGCGCAGCCGCGCGAGTGGAACGTCTCGGTGTAGCGATTGCAGATTACGTGCCCAAGCTCACGTGCGATTCGATAGGGGCATACATTTGCCCCTATCGTGTCGGTTCGCCGCGGAGCTCACAGCCGCGAGGCTCGTGATGGCAACCTCAGGTCGTAGGAGCTGACCGAGCCCCAGAGTGCGGTTCAGGCGAACCGAACTCTGCAATGTAGCAGTCCCACCGGCTGATAGTTTGCCGTACGAGTAGCGATTCGAACGCCCTCACACCGGGGGCGGCGGCAATCGCCGTAAGGTCAACACAGCCGAACCGTGGGTTTAATAGTCGGCGAAGGTTAGCGAGCAGTGAATGGGCACGACGTTTGCACCATGTTGTCGACCGTCCTCGAGCGACGGCTACGGAGCAAACATGGCAATACTTGGAACAAGACGAACATTGGGCTCAAGAATGATATGGGGCGGTCTGCGACTGCTGGGGTTGGGTCTGGCTTATTGGGGCGTCAAAGCTTGGAGAAGCCGCAGCGGTAACGCGGGCTATACCGACGGAAAGAGTTTGCCGCAGAAAGATCCCGCGGCGCCGAGAGATCCCGTCGACGAATCGTCGTGGGAGTCGTTCCCGGCCAGCGATCCCCCCGCGGTATCTCCTGGAGCCTCCCCATTCGGGTCTCGATCTTAGAGGTGCGCCATGTCGAGGACACAACGCGATGCCACTACTTGCGACTCACTTGCCTCGCCCCGTCGCGAAGTTGCACGGGACCTAACGTCGAAACAAGCGCGGCGCTTAGTTGCTGCAGCGTCCGTGTGCTGCGGTTTGTACGCGGCGATGTTCGGGGCAGGTTGCGAGCGCACACCGTCGGGACCACTGCAGCTCACCGTGCCGTCGGGAAGCCCGCCTCCAACACCAGCCTTCGCGACGAACTCGGTGCGCACGTCCGGTGACAATACGGACGTGACCACTGCGCCGACCCAGACGACCCGGGTCGCAGCTGAGACGGCACCCGGGGCTTCGAACACTGCTGCGACCGCCGGAGCATCCTCCGAGGGCGCGTGCTCCGCCGCGGGCTTGGTTCGCGCCAAACGTATCGACGACCAGCATTTCGAACTCGCGCGACAGGATTTCGACGGCATCATGAAAACACTGCAAGACCGCTCGCGCACTGCAACGACCGAGCAGTTGTCACCGGTACGGACACAGAACGGCTTACCGGGGCTTCAGGTGCGAGGCATTGGGGCGAACGCTGAATGCGGCATCGAATCCGATGACATCCTCGTCACGGTCAACGGCATCTCCGTAACCGATCAACGGCAGCTGTCCAAAGAGCGCGACCGTTTGCGAGCGGCCGAACAGATCGAGCTGCAGGTCGAGAGGAGTCGAAAGATCATCCGCCTGCAGTACGACATTCGGGAGTGAAGCAGGCGGGGTACTCGTGGAGGAGAAGGTCATGATTCCAACTAATGTCGTCAGTCGGCGGCTCATCGCAGTCGTTGCATTCCTAGCCCCCGCAGCAATTGCTTGCGATGACGCCGTCAACGATCGACGTGATTGGCCGATCCCGCCAACACCACAGTCGGCGAACGTCGACCCGGCGCGCCGACAGGGAGAGCCGCGAACGGTGAACGAGCCGCGGCCGGGCGCCGTAAGCACGTTGGTGCTACCCAACACTCCTGGAGTCATTTTCGGCGCCGATGAAGTTGGCGGGCCGCAAGCATGCTCAGCGCTGGGTTTCGTCAGCGCCAAATGGATCAGCGAGGATCACTTCGAGCTCGCGCGTCGGGACGTCGGCGCTCTGGTCAACACGCTGCGCGAGTACTCGACAGCGCCAAAACAACGCACGTTGGAGGAGGCGAGCAGCAGAACCGGGGCCCCCGGCTTGAAGTTGATGCGCGTCGGTCCCAAAGCGGAGTGCGGACTGCATTCGGACGACATCCTCCTCACGCTGAACGGCGTCCCCGTACGCGATCAGGGTCTGCTGCAGAGCAAACGCGAAGAGCTCGTTGGAGCGAAGCAGCTGGCCTTGAAACTCGAGCGCGGCGGCGCCGAACGCACGCTCGAATACTCCATCGTCGACTGATGATTGTGGCGTGGCGCCGAGCCCCGATGGCTGTTAACGCCTCGCGGGTTGCTCGATGGCCACTTAGGGGAGCGCTGAAGCGACGAGTACTCGCCAGGCACGGGCCTTGCGAGGGTGGTGGGCTCGCTGAAAAGGAGCCCCCATGAGTCTCGACCTGATGAAAGAAACCGGAACGCCACTCGAGGACCAAGTCTTCGATTGGTTCGACCTAGTCCGTTCCCCCATAAGTAAACTCAATGACGATGCTTTCACGCGCGTGCGAATCATACTGATGAACGGCGTAGAGCAGGAGGCAAACCGCTTCAGCCATGCCGCCGCGCGATTCAGCAACGCTCTCCGGGTGCCGCTGGCGCGCGTTCGACGCATCGACCACCATCAACAAACGTTGGTCAACTGGCTGTTGCCTGCCGACCAGACCCCGCTCGAAACCACGATTGGTTACGAGCAGGCTGCGATAGAGGTCACGGCACACGTTGCGCTCAACGAACCCGATCCGTACATCGCGCAAACCTACCGGTTCGGCATGCTCGAGGACTTCGATCACATGTATCGCTTTGCGGCGCTGCTCGACAGGGTCGAAGGCAAAGACGCCAACACGCTGATCCAGAGCTACACCGACATAGCGCCAGCACGCGCAACCGTGAAGGAACATCGGGCACCTCCAGATGATGTGCGCCGCCACTACGACAAGCAGCGAGCCTCGGCTCTGACGCGACTGCAGGCGCTCACGATTGTGTGCGCGGAGAATCAGGTCCGCGACTACTACATGAACATCGGTCCGCAGTTTGCTGACCCGGTGGCGCGTCAGGTATACGCCGAGATCGCGTCCATTGAAGAACAACACGTCACTCAGTACGAATCGCTGACGGACCCGTCCGAGAGCATACTCGAGAAGTGGATGTTGCACGAGGCGACCGAGGTTTACACTTATCTCAGCTGTTACGGCTCCGAATCGAACCCACGCATACGCGACATCTGGGAACGCTTTCTGTCCTACGAGCTTGGGCAGTTGCACTTCGTGATGGGCCTGTTTCGAGAGATCGAAGGCAGGGACCCTTTGGAAGTCCTCCCGGCGGAGCTGCCGGAGCCCATCAAGTTCGAAAGTCACCGCCAGTTCGTCCGTGATTGAGGCCGAGGTCGCATTGACCGCAGTGGGCACAGAATACGGCGAGACCGACTCTCCCGAGTCGTTGGCATATAGGGCACAGATGAACTCCAAAGGGTCGCCGACCGAAGTGGTGTCCGATGGCTACGCGTGGGCTCCAGGCACAGAGTTGTCACGCATCAAACCGAGAGCGGCAGCAGAATGAAAGGCGGGCAGACATGACAACGAACAAGACGAAGCTGGGAATGAATCGAACGGGTATCGCGCTTTCACCGCGGATGGGCCCCCTGATGCTGGAGGCGGTGGAGCGTTATCACCCAGAACCCAACTTGAACGCTGGCTCGCTACATGCGGCTCGCGTCATGCACGCCAAGACCGCGACCGCACTCGGTACCATGCCTCCACCCGCGTCGCTGAAGGAGGCAGGAGCAACTGCGCTCCAACTCTTGAAAGGCAACAAGGCCGCCGTCTTCTTGGACAAGCTGGGCGATCGAATGGCGTTCGAGCGCAGCGGGACGAGGCTATACCAAGGCCTCATCGCTCGATTCGAAAGTAGCTCGACGTGGGATGGTGGGCCAACGCTGGAGGCGCTGCAACGCATCTTGGAAGACGAAGTCTCTCACTTCGTGATGTTGCGGGATACGATTTTGGCGTTGGGTAGCGACCCTACGGTAATCACTCCGTCCGCGGACGTGTGTGCAGTTGCGTCCACGGGCCTCCTCCAGGTCGTCAACGATCCACGGATCAAACTCAGCGACGCGCTTCACGCGATTTTGGTTGCGGAACTCGTCGACAACGACGGGTGGGCGTTGTTGACGGAGTTGGCCGACGACTTGGGGCACACGGAGCTCGCCGAGCGCTTCTCTTCCGCCCAAGGCGTTGAGGAGGTGCACCTCGAGAACGTGCGGTCGTGGATAGCTTCGGCCGTGGGCGGTGATGCCCACATGAATCTCGACGAGGAAGAGCCGTCGTCGGCGCAAACAGCCGACGACGTCCTGCCACAGGCCAGTTAGTCATGGCGCCGCATGGGTCTCCGCCAGAGTCGCTGGCGAGGACCCGTGCGGAGCGCGCGGATTGATGGTGCGGATTAACGACGCGCAACCTCACTGTTGCCCGGCTACTGGTACGTCAGTGGTACTGCAGCGGCGCTCGGGTAGTCCTGGACGGACGGTGCCTGCATGGGTCGCCGCGAAACGCTGGTGAGCTGGGAAACGCTGGTGAGCTTCACGTTCGCGAGCACCACCCCGCTGCGAGGTGAGGTGGGGATGCGCGACAAGCTGTAACCCAGGTCTTGTTTGGGAACATCGTAGGTGACGCGCTCGACCAAAACGCGGACTGCCACGGCGAGTGCCTCCGTAGCTAGCAGCTCGCCTGCGCATTGATGACCTACCATCACCTCACCGCTACCCTGGGAGACGAACTCGAAGAGGCCCGTTTGGCCCGCCGAGAAGCGTTCCGGCAAAAACAGCTCCGGAGTGTCCCACCGTTTCGCGTCCCGAAGCGAACCATACACGTTGAAGACTACCATTTGCCCTTTCCGGATCTTCGCACCCTCCCACTCGAAGTCGACGCGGGCCCTTGCCGCGAGGTACGGAGTAAAGGGATAAAAGCGCCGCACCTCTCGAACGAACGGCACGACGAAGGCCTCGTCTTCAACGAGACGGCGCATGTACCGCGGGTGGTCGTGTAATGCTAGTCCAGCGAAGGCGACCCACCAGGCCATGGCAACGGTCGGACGAATCACATTCAACAGCTCCGCCGCGGCAACCTCGAGGGGGAGTGGAGAGCCGTCGCTCTGCTCGTGTTCGGCGATGACGCGCGCTGCACAATTCACTGGCGGCGCCAGCTCTTGGGTTCGGATCCGCTCGATTACACTCCTCGCCCAGGCTTCGGCGCGCTTGCGTGCACTTCGAGCCCGCCACGAGCGTGCTCCGACGGACGCGAAACCGTCGACCATGTGGACGCAGTTGCTGGTCAGTTCCAACCGCTCGTTCGTGGAGAGGGGGACGCCAGCCCAGTTGCAGGCTGCTCTACACAGGACCTGTGCCGCCTCTGCAAAGAGGACTACGCGCGTCCGCTCGGGCCACCCACTGACGCGGGCTTGCCACGCCTCCTCGATTTGCCGCACCAGCTCGCCGATTCGAGTGCGGGTCATGATCGACGTGAACAGGCGTTTGCGGTCGCGATGCGCTCGATCGTCTAGCTCTGGACTGCCGCCAACTACAAATCGCTGCTTCATCGTTCGGGGCAGTGCGCCCGCGCGTTGAAGCAGCGTCTCGTCGTGGAACAATTCAGCAGCGAGATGGCCGCTGATGAACAGCGTCTTCTGACCGAGGATGCGGCCCTCGAAGACGTTGCTACCCAGCTCGCGGGCGCGAGTTTGCAGGAACGGATAACCTTCGCGCAGTAGCGATATCGTCGAATCGGGAGACTTGAGCTGAGGCACCTTGGCGTCGCGGCGTCCGTTCATGAGTCGTTCGCTGCATGGTCCATGCCATTGGAAGGAGTGAGGGAGGCACGCTTACTGCAGTCTTGACGCGAGTACGCCGCTAGACTCCGTCATTGAGCAACGTCTGTCGTTGAGCAAGATCTGTCGTTGAGCAAGATCTGTCGTTGAGCAACGTCTCTCGGCGATGGAGTTCACGCGGCGACATCACAACAGAGGAGTCGAATCATGCGAGTCGAAGAAGTAATGAGCAACAATCTCACCTGTATTAGTCCCAGCACTACTCTCGCGGAAGCCGCTGCGATAATGAAGGAGCGCGACGTCGGAGTATTGCCGGTTGGAGAAGCCGGAAACCCTACGGGCATGCTCACGGACAGGGACATCGTGATCCGCGCGGTCGCCGAGAACAAGGACCCGGCGAACACTTGCGCGGGAGACGTGATCACCCCTCGCATCTGCACGATATACGCTGATGATGATGTCGAAGACGCATCTCAGCTCATGTCCACGGAGCAAGTTCGTCGGCTATTGGTCTTGGACCGGCAGCAGACTCCGGTAGGCATTCTATCGATCGGAGATCTTGCGCGCGCTTCCGCGGACGGGTCGGTTCAGACAGCCATGGACGGCGTGGCTCGACCTGGACAGGCGAGCGAGCGACGCGCTACTCACCCGTAGGGCTCGGGTCCCGAAGCGGGAGACGCACCCTCCACAGGCGTCATTGGGTCGGCTCCCGCTTCTTGGAACGGACGAAGGTCGCGTGATGCTTTGCCGGGCAGGTTTGCCTCGCTGTGGTGCTCGTGTCTGTGGCAAAGGGCTGGACGACGACCTCCACCCAGTCCGCTCGACCCAGCGTTTTCCGCCCCGTGCCGGGCGGTGTGTTTTGAGGTGTCGAGGCACTACGGGCCATGTACGGAATGAACGTGATGTTGCCGCTGCCTTCGAGAATTGCCCATTTGACTTCGCGCACCGTCTCGATTCCTTGCTTGTGCATTTCCGCGATCAGCTCGTCCGGAGCGATACGTTCCTCGTTGAGGCGTCGCTCCAGCAGCTGACCGTCGGCCACCAGCAGCGTCGGCGGGGCTTCGACCAAGCGTTGAAAAGGGGGAAATCGGTGGGACAACAGGGAAACCGTGAGCACCAGCCCGAACAGGGTACTCAAGCCCGTCAGAGACGCAGAGACTTCGCCGTTACCCTGGAGCACCTCCGAGACTATTTCAGGGGCGAGCATGAGGGTAACGAACTCGAAGGGGGAAAGGCGCCCCAGTTCCCGTTTACCCATGAGGCGAAAGACGACCAATAGCACACCGAAAACCACGGCCACGTTGAGCGCCGTCGTTTGCGCACGCTCGGAGCGAAAGCCCATTACGGCGAGGACTGGAAATGTTGCCAAGATCAGAACCAAAAGGCACGTCCCGGGGTCCCGCATCCGGCGCTCCATCGGGGGTGGCTGTAACGAAGGCGGCAGATCCATACGTCAGTCGAGGAATGTTGCGGTGCTCCGTCGGCGCTTGCGGATCGTTCCGGTTGGCTACGTCGACGTGTATGAGGAGGCTCAGCACTGCAACTCACGTGCCACCGTATGCAGGGAATGCCTTCTCGGCACCAAAGGGCATCGCGAGTTGATTTTTACGCCGCCTGTGGAGGTCGTGACTGCTCCCAGCTCGGTAACGTGAAGCCGCGCATCGGCTGAGCCGCATTGTTGAACCGCTTCCGCCGTCTCGTTGCCACTGCGTTGCGTGTCGTGCCGCGTGTCCCGAGAAAGTCCCAGATGAAGAACAAGGTCCACTTTGCCGCGCTGCCAGCGGCGCTTCCCGTGCTCACGGCACTTGCTTGCTCCAACGCCCCGCAGGCGGAGCCTGCTGGCGCGGAACCAAGTACTACCGTCGTCGAGCCGAGCAGCGCTCACCCGGAGGGCACACTCACCTCGCCGGCGCCGGCAACTTCGGCAGTGACCTCGAGCAGCCCGGTGCCGACCTCGTCACCCGGAGTCGACCCTCCCGCCACTTCGAGCAGCGCTTTGCAGACCTCAGACGCTCCAGACACGAGCGGGGCCAATCCCGACGTGTCGAGCTCCGGAAGCGACCCCTCCGGCCTCGGCGGCCTGACTACCGAACCGTCGTCGGTCCCGCTCGACGTCGAGTGCAACGCATCCACCGCCGTAGGTACACGCGCGCGCGGGACTGGGCCGTACGAAGTGGTCGTCGAAGTAAACACCGACCCGGGCATTGCGGAAGGGACGATCTTCAGGCCTGCCGACTTGGACGGCACGGCGGCCTTTCCAATCTTCGTGTGGGGGCAGGGCGGGTGTTCACGTAACGGGATGTCCAACGCTGCTGCCATGACCGAGATCGCCTCTCACGGGTACTTCGTCGTCGCCGACGGGACGCCGCAAGGCAGCGGGAACCGTACGATGGACCGCGCGCAGCTCGACGCCATGGGTGCACCGCTACTGGCGTATGTCGACTGGGCCATCGCAGAGAACGCCAAACCCTGCAGCGCTTACTATCGCAGTCTGGACGTAACCAAGGTCGCGGCGAATGGGTTCTCCTGTGGTGGCTTGATGGCTCAAGGTGCCATGCTCGATGAGCGCATCGTCACGTGGGGCGTGACTAGCAGTGGCATGGCCGGCGCCACGCAAGAATTCTACGACGCGATACATACACCAGTGTTGTTCGTCGAAGGGGGCATGGATGACGTTGCGTACGACGGCGCGCTCCAGGGGTACCAAGAGATAGAGCAGTTGGGCGTGCCCGTGATGTGGTTCGACACTGCGCGCGGCCACGGCGGTGACCTCCTCGAGTCCGACGGAGGGGACTTCACGAAGATCAACCTCGCCTGGCTCAACTGGTGGCTCAAGGGTGATGAAAGCGAAACCGGCAAAGGGATGCTCACGGGCGACACTTGCCCCTACTGCAGCGACCCGGCGTGGGACGTCCGGTCAGCGAACTTGCCCTGACGAGTCCGGCGCACCCGCGGCAGACAAAGCGTGAGACACTCACAGTGAATGGCGTTTGAGTACAGGCCAAGCGATGCGGGCGTCGCCCGGTTCACTGTGGCCTCCCGGCTTCGTGCACAGGACGACCTCGACGCCTTCGTCGCAACCCGAATACGACGTACAACCGTCCACGTCTTGTTCGGAGGGGCCCTCGGTGCAGCCATTGATGTCCGCCCACCGGGCGAAGCTGCCGACCGCACCGAGGAACGTGATTGGCATGCCCGGTACGACCGACGACGGGCCCCCCTGGTACGGAACGCGCGTGTCATCCGTGCCGCGAAAGGAGATCACGGTGATCGGACGCGCGGGAGCGCAGGCGTTGGCCGTTTCTTCGACCAGATCGAAGGCTGCCGGCGCGGCAGCCGCGAAAACGTCTGCTGCCTCACACGCTAGGGTGTTGACTAGGCCGCCGCCGGTGAGCACGCCAACGGCGTATACCCGCCGCGGATCGATACAGGCACGCTCCAGGGCATGGGCCACCAGCGCTTTCGCGAAGGCCACGTCATCGACGTCTTCTACGCAGCACGGGCCCAGGTTCCACGCCGTCCCGAGCGGCCCTTGCATTCCGTCCGGAAAGGCGATGATGACACCTTCGGGGTCGGTGACGGGCGGATACGGAGATTGTCCTAGTTCACTTTCTCCGGTACCACCCATGCCGTGAAAGTCGACGATCAATGGCACCTCTTGGGTGCCGTCGTAGGTTGACGGAACGTGAAGCACGTAACTGCGCGCCGTTCCGTTGACGTCAATGGTGAACTCGTGATCTCCCGCCGCAATGGTCGCGAAAGAACAGTCGCGCGCTGGCGGTACCGAGCCGTCCGGGGACGTCGAGGTTGGCTCGATGGATGTCGGTTCGGATGCGGAAGAGAGTCTGCCCGATTCCGACGAGGCCGCCTGCGTTGGGCTTGGGGCGGAGTGGTTCGGGCTCGCGTCCGCCGAAGACGGCGAGTTCGTGCCCATGTCGGCATCGAGAGCCGTTGAGTCGCCGACATCGCTGGAACTTTTGCTGGTCTCGTCGTTCACTCGGGTTTCCGTGATGGCGTACACGTCTACACGAGAACACGCGCTACTCGCTGCCAAGCTCGCGCAGCCGCACCACATAACGGTTCGCCAGTTTACCGCGTTCACAACCACACCCCGACGCTGAGGTTCAGCCCGATGTTGGGTCGTCCGCTAGTGGCGACGAGCTCGTCGACGATGTGTACGGCAACGCTCGGCTCGGTGAACTGTACGTGGCCGCTGAGCGTGAGGAAACCACGTTCGAGCAGCTTGACCTCAGTGCCAACGTTGCCTTCCAATAGGAGCGCCCAGTGTCGACTCGAATGCCCGGTGCGCGGCAGCTCCGCCTCGGCCGAGATGGCAGTCAGCAATGTGCCGGCCGACACGCCTACGAACGGTCGCACCGATTCATGGTACCAAAACCGATAACGTGCACCCATCACCAACTGGTTTTGGGCCAAACGAACTCGGCCTCCGTTGGCGACGAGAGCGGGTCGCGTTCCGAGTCCGGACGCCGCGAGGGAAATGACCACGTCAGGAAACAGCGCCGCGTCGAGCCGCACGTTGGGCATGACGCTAGGCCCGACGCCAGTCGCGTTCACGACTCCGAACACACCCGCAGAGACCCCCAGCTTGTCATCGATGACCGTCGCTGGGCGCGACGTCGAAGCGTCGGTGTCCGCCATGCCTACGGAACGACTTCCTCCCGAGGAGAGGGCGATTGCGGGTTCTCGGGGTGCAGGTGCCGCCGCCACCGACGTTTTCTTCGGGGCGGCAGGAGCAGCGGCTGGGGCTTCGTGAGGCTCTTCCGTGTTCGCTTCGTGCAGCGAGAGTGGCTCTGATGCCAAATCTATCTCGAGCAACGCAGAGCGGAGCACCTCGACCGCGTGAATCGCGAGTTTGCCCGGAGCGTCGTCGGTGTGAGCCGCGAGCTCCACACGCAACACTCGGACGCGTTGTGCCTCGTCCAGAGTCCAGATCTCGACTGCAAGCGAGCTGCCCTCGTTGGCGACCGTCAGCATCGCGTTCAGGGCGTCGTCGTCGCTGTCCTCTGGGCTTTGCAGCTCAGTCGTCGATGCTCCAGGCTTGAGTTCTGCCGGCGCGGCCACGCGTCTCACCGAGAAGCCTACTGCCGCGAGTTCGCCAGACAAGCGAGTGGCGAGTTCTTCGACGCGGGGAGATGGACCTTTGGGCTCGGCCAGCCCCACCGTCAACGCGAACGCAGCACGGCAAACCGACGATGCCAGACCGCACGCGAGCAGCAGGTATCCCGCTTTCATACACTCCCGTTGTCACCGCTCGACATCGAGAGCCCGCGCCGAGCCTGCGTGTTTGCCGTTCGGAAAGCGGCGGAGGTATTCTCTGGCGATTGGCTGCGCCTGCGCGGGGCCGGAGGTCTTGTTCACCAGCGCCATCTTTCGAATCAAGGCCTCTGCGGCGTAAGCGCCGTTGCTGGACTGCGAAAGGTAGGTGTCGTACCACTCGAGGGCCTGTTTGGGGTTACCCTGGGTCTCCGCTACGCGCCCGAGCAAGAAGGCGGCGTCCCGCGCTCGGCGCGAATTTGGATACCGTTGCCGTTGTTCCTGCAATGCCAGCTTTGCGAGTGACGAACGGCGGCTGTACCGAGCGGCGTCGGCGATGATCGCGAGCTCTTCACTCGATGCCGAGGTGAGTGTCGCCTCTATGCCGGCACGGTCTACGTCCGCCAGCACGACGCCCCATTTGCCATGAGCCATTGCCGTCGACCACTCGGACTTCGAAGACGAACGAGAGCGACCGGTGAGCGGGGCCGTGATGGTTGGCGAGTGAGCCTCGCCGTTGTTGGCCTCGTCGTTGGACCCGGGCACGGGGGCGTCGTCCAAAACTGGCACGTCGTCCGTCGGGTGAACCTCCGGTGGTGAGACGGCCGTGGTGTCGGCGGTAGCAGGAGTCTTGGCGCTCGTGATCAGGGTTTTGGCCTTCGGAACGTCTACGAACAGGTGTTGCCCGGCCGTGAGTTCCAGCGTGCCGTTGGCGACGGGGCCACTCACGGAAACCTGTCCGTGTCGCAAGTCGAGGTCGAAACACTCACTGGACGGATCCCACGTCACGTCGAAGGCCGTCCCTTTGACGGCCACCGCGAACGGTCCCACTTCGACGACCCAACGAAGGCCCCGGTTGGGCGTCACTTCGAAGTGCGCCGAGCCCTTTTCCAAGCCAACCCGCGCGCCGGCTTCGTCGATGGCCCGCAAGCGACCGCGCGTGCCCGGTTCGAAAGCGAAGCGAGTCCCTTCGCTGAACACCAACGTCACCCCGGCTCCGCCACTGTCCTGGTGGAGATAGCCGCCGTCGAGCACTCGACCGCCCTCGACGTGATAGGTGAGTACTTGGGAAGTGCCGTCGAGCCAACGCATGCCCGCCAACCCAAGCAAAGGCGCGATTGCCAACACGGCTGCCAACACGGTCCAACGCAGGCGTCGGTCGCGCACGCGGGATGCATCCAGGCGGCTGCGCAGTCCCACCAATCCCCGTTCGATATCCTCGCGGCTGGGTTCGTGCACGCCCCTGCGGGCGAGTTCGACGAGGACGGCCAGCGTCGGCGACTGCTTCAGGTCCTCGGCGGGCTCGGTCATTTCTCTTTCTCCCCGCGTTCGAGTAGGTCCGCCAAGCCAGGTTCCGCTTCGACCATGCGGGATAGTCTCGCCGAGACGCGATTCAACACACGTTTCACGCTGGAGCGCGAGATCTGCATGTGATCCGCAATTTCGTCCACCGTCATTGATTCCATCGAGCGGAGCACGAAAATGAGACGGTCGTCGGGTGAGATGCGGTTCAGGAGGGTGTGAAAACTCCGCAGCGTGTCTCGAGAGTCGACCTCCGGCGGCTGACTGTGCACGTTCTCCAGCGCCTCGGAACGGCCAAACGAGAGCCAAGCCCGGCGCTGTTTGCGCCGCAGCTCACCCTTCAGAACGCGGACCGCGAACGAATAGACGTAGGCGCGCAGACTGCTCGGATCCTCGAGGTTGCCGATCTTGCGAAACACCCGGTAGAAGACTTCCTGTGCGGCATCCTCGGCCTCCGACTTGGAGCCCAGGCAGCGTTGCGCCAGCTTCAACACCATCGGCGCCATCCGACGCCAGGTTTCGCCCACCGCCCAGTTTTCGCCGGCCATGAGAGCCCGCGCGACGTCATTGTCGCTGAGGTCCCGATTGGGAACCAGTGCGAGCAAACGGGGGGACTTCTGGTGGAGCACAACGCTTCGCATCGGCGACGCGAATGCAGTGGAGGCAAGGCCGCCGATTGGTCGGATTTTCCGTGGTTTGGCGGTCGATTCGGCCGCGTGCTGTTTTACCGGGCAATTTCCGGTGACACTTGGACACTGCCCCGGTTCGCTTCAGCACCAAGCGACGAGACGTCTCGTGCAACGGCGCCAAGCGCCTCCTTCACTCGGCGTCCAAAACTGTCGTCACTCGCCACGACGCGTAGCGTTCATGCGAGACGTCGAGCGGCGCGACGACGCACGAGTCCGAGCGCGCCGAGCAGCGCGATGGATGCGAGCTGCTCGCCGTTGGCGCCGCGACCGCCGACCCTACAACCACAAGCAGACGATTCACTGGCCGCTGGTAAGACGGGCGGCGCAGACGTGCCCGCGGTGGACGGTGACGTCGATGGGCCAGTCGTCGAAGTCACCACCGGTGGATCGGTGGACGCAGGGGGGGCGGAGCTGGTGGTGGAATTTGCGGGCGTCGTCACGGTGGTGGCCACCGTTGACGGAGCCGGCGCGACCGTGGCGGTGGTCGTAGTTGGCTGGCTGGTGGTCGAGGGTGAAGTGTTGCTGGAGTCTACCGAGGTCTGGGCGCTGTCTCCTTCGGATTGATCGACCGTCCCAGTCGTCGAGACGTCGGGCTGGGTCGAGCCGGAATCACTGTTCGACGCCCCGGGCCCGCTGAACTTCCACCAATTGAACTTGAAGCCGCCAGTGGTGAATCGCAGGAACAAGTCGTGAGTGCCCGTAGCTCCATCGACGTCGCATGATTGAGTGGCCCACGTTTGCGCGCCGCCCGTGCTCGCGACAGGGCAACTGCCGACCAGCATTCCGTCAGCCCCGTCGAGCCGCAATTCGATCGCGCCAGCGATGGCGCCGCTTGCGACCCTTGCCTCGAACGTCGTCGCACCTGCTCCAAAGTCGACGTTGGCGACCTTGATGTAATCACCGCCCGAGAGATCGGTCACGTTCATCCCGCCCTCGTTACACACCTCGGTCTCGACGCCCACGCTCCACGCGATCGTTTCGGCCTCGACCTGTTCGAACGGATCGAGAGTGGCCACGGCGCCCGCACCCCGGGTGGTCATGCGGATCTGGGGAATGCCACCGTTACCGTCGTAGGTGAACTCTTCGACACACACCGAGCGCTTGAAGCCACCACCTCCGGGCAACGCGCCGTTGTGATAGAAGAACAGCGATTTACCCCCGAAGTCCACGATGCCGGGGTGGTTGGTGAAGCTGCTCCCTTCCGCGGGCATGATCACGCTCTTGTACGTCCAAGGCCCCGTGGGTCCCGAACTGGTCGAGTACGCGATGTGCTCCGGAAGAGGTCCACCCGGGTACACCAGATAGTAGCCACCGTCGCGCCGGTAGAACCAAGGCCCTTCCTCGTACGAGGTAGGCCGATCGTCGTCGGCACGGACGCCGAATCCGCCCGTGTTCATTTGGACCTTGACCACGCCGCCTTGGTAGGAGGTCATGTCCTCGTTCAGCTTGACGTAACACAGGTTCGGGTTACCCCAATAGAGGTACGCCTGACCGTCGTCGTCGATGAACGGAGTCGGATCGATGTCACCGCAGTCGCTGGTGACGAGCGGCGAACCGATCGCATCGGTGAACGGTCCGGTGGGACTGTCGGAAACAGCGACGCCGATGGCGTTGCCGCCGTTGGTTCGAACCACGGGCACGTAGAAGTAGAACTTGCCGTTGCGGAAGATCACCTGCCCGGCCCAGGCGCTACCGCCAGCCCAGGCGAAGTCACGATAGTGCAGTGGTGAGCCGTGATCCGTCCAGTTCACCACGTCTTTGGTCGAGTACACTCGCCAATCGTTCATGGTGAAGAAGTCGTTCACCGTGACGTCTTCATCGTGCGTCGTGTAGAGGTACAACGTGCCTTCGTGCACCATGGGCGCCGGGTCGGCGGTGTACAGGGTCTGGATGATGGGGTTATCCGCCCGAGCGCGGCTCGGCATCAAAAACGCCACTCCCGCCATTGCAGCGAGGCCGAGGTTGACTGCCGTGCGGAGCGCGACAGGTGTGGAGCGTAAGCCCGTGTTCCGTGCGGCCGGTTGCGGCTCGGCGGCGTAATCCTGGGACGACCAGGGAGCGACGGAACAAGACGGACACGCGAGTCTTAGCCCGTCGCGTTTCATGACCGCGCGATCGGGGGTGCCCAGCAAATCCGTCAAAAAAATTGAAGCGGGCGAGCGAATTTTTCAATCCCTAGGTTTTTACTGGCATGACCCTTCAGCAAACTGGGGTGAGCCGAAGTCGGTTGCTGCAACGTCTTGCCGATATCCAACCCGTCGGAGCGCCGACGCGCTCCGACTCCATACCTAGGCAACATCACGTGAAAAGATACGTCACACTTTCGAGCATCCTTCTGGCAATGACGGCGGCGACCAACGCAGGCGCTGTAACCAGTGCTGAGATCTACACGAGCGACGCTTACGCATTCGGCCGATATTCCGCCCGCATCCAGTACGCGCCCGGCTCGGGGGTGGTTAGCTCCTTCTTTCTTTGGAAAGACAAGTCGGAACAGGATGGGGTGTTTTGGAACGAACTCGACTTCGAGAAGCTCGAAGGCGAATGTCGAATGGAGACCAACACGATCTACGGTGATCCCGAGGGCATCGACCCCGAGAAACACGTGCTCGCGGGCGATCTGTGCGGGGAATACCACGTGTATACGTACGAGTGGACCCCCGAATACATCGCCTGGCTCGTCGACGGCGTCGAAATCCGTCGTGAGACGGGTGAGGCTGCGGTAGCTTTTCGAGACAACGCTGCTGAGGGTATGCAGCTGCGCTTCAACGTGTGGCCCGGAGATGAAACGTTCGGCGGCGAGTTCGACCCCGCCATATTGCCCGTGTACGAGTACATCGACTGGGTCGAATACTCCTCTTACACAGACGGCGCGTTCACCGTCGAGTGGCGTGAGGACTTCACCGCCGGAACTTTGCCGTCGGGCTGGCTCACTGCCTCCTGGGATTCCCCCAAGGGCCTGTCCACTCACGACGCCGACAACGTGGGCTTCAAAGATGGGTACGTCATCTTGGCCCTGACTGCCGACGATGCAACCGGCACGGCTGGTGGGAACCCCAGCGCGACGGACACGCAACAGCCGCCAACCCCGGTTCCGACCGACGTTCCGGTCACGCCGCCTGGCGGCACCACGACGGCGCCTACGACGACGGCGCCCGGTGAGACAACCGTGGCACCGACGGCGCCGGGCACGGTGACACCACCCACGGGGTCGACTGCTCCCGTAACATCTACCGACGCCACGGAGGATCCAGCAGGGTGCAGCTGCACGGTCGGCGCCCGCGGCTCCGACGCCTACGGCTTGGCCAGCTTGATGTTGGGTCTAGGCGTGGCGGTCCGCCGTCGTTTCGGCCGCAAGAAGTAGGGCGCGGATTGCGAGCTCAGTAAGGCATGCCGGGCACTTGCCCGGCATGGGTGAACAACCCGACGCGAGACCCGGAACCCAATGTGGTGATGTAAATCGTCTTGTTGTCGGCGCCGCCAAACGCGACGTTGGTGACGCTTTGCACGTCGGGCACGGCGATGCGGCCAACCTCGGCCCCACTGGCATCGACGATGACGACCGTCTGACCACTCGTGGTGTACAAATTGCCCGCGCAATCGACGGCCATTCCGTCGCTCGAACGGACGACCCCCGTTGCGAAAGGTTCACCGGTACCGAGCGCTCCATCGGGGAGTACCGGGTACGCGACGAGCCCGTCGGACGCCGACATGTAAAGCGTCGTTCGATCGGGCGACAACGTGATGCCGTTGGGTTGGCGACGGTCCTCGGCGAAAGGTACCGCCGACGTCGACCCTGGCGGAATTCGGTACGCGCGCGTCGCTGCCTGCGGCGCCGGCACCGGCGCTTGGTAGTCAGGGTCCGTGAAGTAGATCGTGCCTTCTTGTCCCACCGTGAGATCGTTCGGTGAGTTGAAGCGCACGCCGTCGAATTGGGTGACGAGGCCCATGCCCGTTTGCGCCACTATATCTACAGCTACGATGGCGCCCGTGCGATGCTCGCCCGCCAGCAGCCGTCCACTAGCATCCACCGCTAACCCATTGGTGCCGGCATCTGCGATCACCACCTCGACCGAACCGTCACTGTTCACTCGCAGCAAGCGACTTGGTGGTGGCCGTGGGGGCATCTCCGGGCCAGCGTCGGATTCTGAGGAGAGGGAGCCGGCATCGGCGTCGGCGCCGGGGAACCCACCTGGGCGGCCAAAGGTTGGCGTTCCGGTGTTTATTTGGGACAGGTACAGGCTGCCGTTCCACCAAACCGGGCCTTCGAGGACGATCGTGTCCGAGCTGGTCGCGAAGTCGTCAGCTGGGGGCACGCCCTCGATTCGGACGGCGGTAGCTCCATCCTCGACCGGGTTGCTGGGCGCCTCGAAAGACGGGCACACGAAGCCACCAAGCGCGCCCGGCACAGTCGGCGCGGGAGTTTCGCTGCCAGGTTGTTCTTGCGACGTCGACTGTTGGCCGCCTGTCGAACTCGGCGTCTGGGTTGGTAACGAGGAGCCGGGGGGGTTGGTTTCGGTCGATGGTGTCGACGGCGCGGGGTTGGTTCCGTTACCGGTTGTCGTCGGCGGCGATGATGGCGACTGCGCAGTTGGTTCGGTTGCGGGCGTGCTCGATGTCGAATCGCTGGTTGCGCCCGGCGCTGGTGGAGTGCCTCCCGACGAAGTGCATGCAATGGCGACGCTGCACGACGCCAAGTAACTCAACCGCGCCGTGAGATGCCGGCGAGGGCTAGGAGTCGCGGACGGCATGGGGAGCTGCGGTGGATTGGGGTGCGGCATGGTCGACACGTGTTTGCGGGTTCTGCGCGACCGCTCGAAAACGTTACCGTTGCGATACGCAGTCTCGATGCTCCGGTCAACGTCAGACCGCGGCAAGCTGCTCCCCGCCAAGGCCATGCGATCGACTTCGACACGCTGAGCTTCCGATTCGCGCCACGTGGGGCTGATCACTCGGCACCCGCACTTTCCCGTGACCGCCGCGTGCGACCACATCCGCAGAGTGCCGCTTTGGTCGAGCCAGTGCCCCGGAGGCTTACGCGACTACCTTTTTGCAGCGTAGGTGCGCAGGGGGCAAAAACGCCCCCTGGACGCTTGGTGCCGTTCGGGCCACTAAAACCTACACTTTCACGGCCCTTCGAGTGTTCACCATGAGCTGTAACCATCCGATTCGTTTCGTCGCCACCTGTGTTGTCAGTGTTCTCGTTGCCGCCTGCGGCGGCGACGGCACGACCTCCAACCCATCGCCCAGCACGACTACTCAGCCAGTGGTACCTAGCGTTACCGGCACTCCCTCCGTCACGCCGGGGACGACGACGCTTGCGCCAACCTCTTCTCCCTCCACGACGGGAGCAACCGGCGCCACGGGAATGACCGGCGGCGCGACGGGGTCGAGTGGTCCAACCGGATCGACGGGCGGCTCGGGGCCCACCGGCACGACGGGTACGGACACGTCCACACCCACCACTGCCCCTTCGACCACCACCACGGGCCCCGTCGGCACCAGCACCGGAGCGGAAGACCCGAGCAACGGTGGGACGGTGCCTGGCTCGGAGAGCAACGGCAGCACTTCCGAACCCGAAGCAACCACGGAACCCAACGACAACGCTGGCAGCCCCGGCTGCGGTTCGGCAAGCCCCCTCCAAAGTGGGACCAAGATGGTGAACATCGACGGCTCGAACCGCCAGTACATCCTGGACGTGCCCGCCAACTATGACGCCAACACCCCATACACCTTGGTGTTCGTCTGGCACCCGCTCGGCGGCAACGCGAGCCAGGTCGCCAACGGCGGTTACGATGGCTTGAAGTCCCGCTCCAACAATACGGCGATCTTCGTCGCGGCGGACGGCCTGGACGGCTCCAACCAAGAAGTGCAAGGCAAGGGTTGGTGGAACGCAAACGGCGGTGACATGAAGCTGCTGAGCGCCATCCTCGACGAGGTCAACTCCAAATTGTGTGTCAACCAGAGCCGCATTTTCTCGACTGGCTTCAGCTTCGGCGGGATGATGTCGTACACGGTCGGGTTCGAGTTCGACGTTTTCCGGGCCGTTGCTCCGACGTCGGGCAACCTCGTCGTCATCCCTCACGAGGAAAAGAACACCGAGCCCCTCGCGATCATGGCGTTCCACGGGGACAACGACACGTTCGTCGCTACGTCGGGCGGTCGCGCTGCCAAGGACGAATACGTCGCGCGAAATCACTGTCAGGCGCAAACGCAACCCGTCGATCCGAGTCCATGTGTCGAGTACCAAGGTTGCGACGTGCCCACGATCTGGTGCGAGTACGGCGGTGCGCACTCGCCTTGGAACCAGATGCCCGAAGCCGTTTGGAACTTCTTTTCCCAGTTCGAATGAAATCTGAAGGTCGGCGGTAAGCGTCGCGCTCCGCCGGCCCGCTCCGATCCATGCGAGCAGTTCTTCATTTGAAGCCGGCGGAAATATTGACTGGCGGAGGCATGTTGGCCACGCGCTGACGGGATCGTTGTTTGTGGGCATTGCTGTAGCGACCAATGCCCACCCGCCGCAATCCGCTCTTTGCTCCCGCCATAGTCGTCTGCCTACCGATAGCCGTCGGGTGTGCCTCCGAGGACGCCAAGCCGACGGCTACTCCCGAAGCCTCGACGTCGAGTGGCGTCTCGAGCACGACCACGAACACCGCTGCGCCCACCTCGAGCTCGGTGCAAACCTCTGTCGATAACCCGACGCCGGTACCCACTCCGACGGGGAGTTCCAACCCCACTTCCCCAGCGACCAGTCCGAGTTCGACTTCGAGCACCGCGTCCAACACCGTCACCGAGACCACGACCGACGTCTCACCATCACCGAGCAGCGAACCGATTGCGCCGAGTTCCGACCCAGCAGGCGCATCTTCGTCTTCGGAGATCAGTAGCCATGAAGGTGTTTCGTCTGAGCCCGCTTCGGGCGCGACTGCTAGTCCCGGTTGCGGGAAGGGAGGGCGGCCCAACGGCGGGAAGATATACGTCGCGAACGAATCGTGGCTCGTCTTCCCCGAAAGCTACGATGGCAGCCAACCGTTGCCCGTATTGTTCGGGTTTCACGGCTGCGGTTCCGGCAATCGTGGCGATGCCAGTCGCACCGAATACACCGATCTCACCCAGAACAACGTGCTCGGCCGCGACTACGTCGTGGCGGTACCCATTTCGTCCGACTCGGGCGGGTGCTGGAACTACAACACGGACGTCGTGCGGGTGAAGAAGCTGTACGACGACCTCGTGGCCAATCACTGCGTCGATACCAGCCACGTGTTCGCCACCGGCCACAGTTCGGGTGCGCAGTTCATCGTCCAGCTGCTCGCTGGCAACCACTCGGCGGACGCAGAGCACCTCAATTTCAGAGGCGTCGCGCCAGTTGCAGCATCCGCATACAACCACAGCACGTCGATGGCGGTCATGTACATCCAAAACCAGAACGACACGGTTCGGATGAGCAGCGGCAAAGACGTGGTCGACGATTTCGTCGCGGCCAATCAGTGCTCTCAAGAATCGTCTGAGTACGCAGGAGTCGACGCCTGTCAGAGCGACGGAACCCAGGTCGACCCGGGCTGCGTCGAATACAGCGGTTGTGCCGTCCCCACCGTCTGGTGTTCACATAACGACCCGCAATACACCAACACCGGGCACGGGGTGCCCTGTTTTGCGGCTCAGGCCATGGACCACTTTTTCAAGAGCTTGTGAGCGTTCGCGATCGGCACGGCGAGGTGCCGCTGAGGGCACGGCGAGGTGCCGCACGACGCGGCACCTCGGTCGTTTGCGCCGCGTAGCGGCTCAGAACTGGGCGAAGAAGTCCCAGATGATTTGTCCCGAGTTTGGTGCCGGTGTGTGGGGCCCATTGAACTCGCACCAAGTGACCGGGTAGCCCTCGTCGCAGCCTTGGTAAGTGACGCATTCACACGGCGTTCTGTCGCCGGGTACACCGTCGCAATACGTCGAGTCCGACGGAGCTGCTTCTCCGCAGTTGTTGCGTTCGACGAACTTATCGCGGCCCACTCGTCCGCCGCTGATGTCGACCACGGTGTCATCGTCGCCGTGGAAACCCATCACCGCGACCGGGTTGTCGCCGTCCAAACACCCACTCACCGTGGTATTCCCAGCCATCGGAGCGATTGCTCGGACGACGTCGCCGCGACCACAGCCGAGCGCCCAAGACATCATGCCGCCGAAGCTGAAGCCGGTGGAGAAGATGCGCGAGCGATCGATGCACAACTCGGCTTCGAAGCGCTCTAGCATGGCGTCGAAGAACGCGAGGTCTTTGCCGTTTTCGTTGCCCCAGCCTTTGCCGTTGCCTCCGAAGTCGAGCCCTTCTGGGGCGACGAAGATGGCGTTGCCCTCGGAAGGTCCTTGCAGTCCGTAATACCCGTTGGCGCCCATCCCTGCGACTTGTTGCGCGGAGCCACCCCACGGGTGCCACCCAAAGACGAGCCGATACGGTTTGTTCGAGTCATAGCCCTCGGGGACGGCGAGGATGTACTCACGTGGCTCGCCATCGACTGTTATTTCGAAGCGCCCACTCTCGGGCGGAGTGGCGCCACAACCGGCCGATCCCTCGGAGGGGTTACCCGGAGGCGTTCCCGTTTCCGTCTCCTCGTCGGTCGTCGCGCCTGCTGGCTCGCTGCTGGTTGCGTCACTCGTGGCCGACGTGTCCGTCGTTGGCGCCGCGGGTGGATTGGGCGCTGGAGGGGGCGGGTTACCAGTTGGTGGGACATTCGGGGTGGGCGCCGGTGGCTGGGTCCCCGGCGCCGGAGGCGTCGGGGCAGGCGGAGGAGGAGTTGCACTGGTCGAAGTGGTGCCAGGTGAACTAGTGACTTCCGTGGTCGTAGCTTCGGACGGGCTCGAAGAGCTTCCTGGAGGTTGCTGACCCGAACTCTCCGCTCCACAACCCGTGGCCAGGGCCGTGCTCAGTAGGAGATTGCAGGTGGTTAACTGGGGAGTGGTCAAGCGTCGCGCGCGAGGGTGAGGTCGGGTTGGAGATTGCATGCGTTAAGGACTAGCGCGGATGAGGTGCGTCAGACAGCCCGAACGCGCGCGCGACAGTGGGTGCCGCGACGCGTTTGAGTGATTGTCGAAAATGAAGTGTCACACCGAACGCGGTGCCGCCAAAGGGTAACTTTGCTCGCCTAACGGGAACTCATTACGAGCACTCGGCGTTCGTGTCGGGTCGCTGGGGACAGTTTTGTCCCCAGCCACGGAGGGGCCGAACGATCAGCGCTGCGACCAGCCCGTGGCGCTGCCGCATCCCCGCAGTTGGGGCCCCCTGTTCTTCAGGTCATCGATCGTGCGTCGGTCGCGATCCGTCCGTCCACGATCTCGATGGTGCGATCGCACTCCTTGGCGATGCGGGCGTCGTGTGTGACCAGGAGGAAGGCGACGCCTTGCTCTTGGTTGTACTTGCGCAGCAAGGTCAAAACCTCTGACGCGGTCTTCGTATCGAGGTTTCCAGTGGGTTCATCCGCCAGCACCAAGGCGGGTTTGTGCATGAGCGCGCGCGCTATCGCTACGCGTTGTTGTTGGCCGCCGGAGAGCTGACTCGGATACTTGTCGGCGTGTGCTTCGAGTCCCAGTGCTCGTAAGCCTTCGACTGCGGCTCGACGCATCCCGCCGCGTACCCAACCGGATTCGACAGCGAGTGGCATCATCAAGTTCTCGCTCACGGTCAACGCAGACACGAGGTGATGAAATTGGAAGACGAAGCCGAGAGTGCGACCACGGAGAAACGTCAATTCGGCATCGCTCAGGGTCGAGACCTCGGTCCCTGCGATCCTCACTTCACCAGAAGTAGCGCGCTCCAGGAGGCCAATGATGTTCAACAGTGTGGACTTGCCCGAGCCGGACGGCCCCATCAACGCCACGAACTCGCCGCGCTTCAATGTCAGGTTTATGCCGTGCAAGACCTCCGTCCGCACGGCACCCTCGTACGCCTTGGTGACGTCCTGCAGCGCCAGAATCGGAGGCTCAGACATGACGAATTGCCACCGCCGGCTCGAGGAGCGCAGCACGTCGCGCGGGAAAAACTGCAGCCAATCCTCCCACGAACACCGAGAGCAAGCCTGCGCTCGATACGATCGATAGATCCAACACGATGGGAAACAACGGCGAACCGTCGGGCCTGACCGCCATCGCCGAAAAGAGCTTCACCAACGCGCCCGCGCACAGCAATCCAGTGAGCCAGCCACCCACCCCGACGACCGTCCCTTGCATCACGAAGACAGCGCCGATCGTGCGCGCTGGTACACCCATCGCGCGCAAGATTCCGATCTCGCGCCCCCGCTGCACGACCGATACCACGAGCACACTCGCGATCCCGATGGCGACCGCGAACATCACGCACAGACGAATGATGTTCGTCGATTGACTCTGACTGCGAAGTCCGGTGAGTAGTTGTTGGTTCGTCGTCATCCAGTCATCGACGACGAGTCCGGTGAGCGCTTCGATGTCGTCGGCGCGACGTTGTGCCGAAAAGATCTCGTCCACATCCACGTAGATGAGAGATACGCCACCCTCCAGGGCCAACAACGTTTGGCCTGAACGCAGCGACATGACCGCCCAGCGTTCGTTCAGTTGCTGGTTGCCCATGTCCAGCAGCCCCGAGACGGTCACCATTTGGTCTCCGCCCTCTGCCGTCTGTACGCGCACTCGATCCCCGACGGAGGCTCCAAGGTTATCGGCGAGGGCCTTGCCAATCACCACCTCGCCGCTCTGCAGCGAATAGCGACCTTCGATCACGTTCTTCTCCGTCGCAATGACACGGTCGAAGCGGAGTGGGTCAATCCCCATCACCACGATCGGGAAACTCGCGTTACCTCGGAGAGCGAAGCCGGCTCCAACGGCCGATGGCGCCGTTGCCACGACTCCGGGTGCGTTCTGGAGAGCGGTGTCCACTTTTTGCCACTCGGAGATGGCGCGGATGCGTTGCTCCGGACGTTGATATCGACGCAGCACGACCTCCGACGGTCCAGCAGCGATGATGGCTCGCGCTTTGTCCTCTTGGGGTCGCACGATGACGTGTGCCTGAGCGCTCAGCGTCGTGTCGAGCAAGTTCTGTTGCAGGCCTCCTATCAACGCGGAGATGAATACGCTGACGCCGACACCAACACCCACGCCAGCTACCATCAGCAAACTCTGGGCGCGTTGTTGACGCAACATGCGCCACGCCACGAACCAGCTGAGCGGCGTCAAGGCGGTGTTACCCCCCGGTGCCGAACCCTCTGCCCGGGCTCGAGGTTTGGGGCGGCATCGACGACCACCAGATCCCCGGGTCGAAGCCCACTTTTGACCTGCATGCGCTCCGTGTCCGACACTCCGAGCTGCACCACACGCCGCTCCACTCGCTCGTCCACCACCACGAACAACCACGGCTCACCCAAGCGATCTCGGACCGCATGTGTCGGCACGACGAGCGCTTGTTTCTCTTCACCCACCAGTACCTCGGTGGAGACGGTCATGTCGGGTTTCAGGTATGGGGGAGGCTCGGGGACGTCCAGCCGCACTTCGATGGTCCCGCGCCTCGCGTTCACCGCCGGTGCGATGTACGAGACGTGCGCCTCGAAGGAGTCGTCGGGGAAGGCTTCCGTAGAGACGCGCGCCGTTTGCCCCAACGCGACCACGGCCAAGCTGCGTTCATCCGGCTCGATGACGATGCGCGTCTGGCCTTTGGTCGACAGCGTATATAGCTGCGCGCCCGGGCTCACGAGATCGCCCGGTTCGACGAAGCGAGCCAATACGACGCCACTGGCCGCAGCCGTGATCTGCGTGCGCGAGAGCTCGACGCGCGCACGATCGAGTGCGGCTTCCGCAGCCGCGGTTGCTGCCGCCGCACGATCGGCGCCGCTCCCGCCCGTCGAGACTGCTGCGAGCTGCAACTCTGCGGCGCGGACCTGGCTCTCCGCGAGCCGCAAGTTGGTCTGTGCCAGCTCGACTTCGCTCGGAGCCAACGCCTGCTTGCTGAGCAGCGCCAAAGCCCGCTCACTGAGTTTACGCTCGAGATCGAGTCGTGCGCGGGCTTGTTCCAGCTGCTGCCTCGCGGCTGGCACGTCCAGTGCGCGAATGTTGCGTCTCCCAGCTCGCGCCTCCGCGAGGGCAGCGACCGCTTGACGCTCCTCTGCCCTGGCCGAGGCGTCGTCTAAACGCAGCAGTACGTCGCCCGCCTGCACGTCTTGGCCCTCGCGCGCTAACACTTCGGCCACGGTACCCGAGACCAGTGAGCCTACCTTCACCTCTGCGGGGGCCAACACACGCCCACTTGCCACGACAGTGCGCAGCAGATCTTTGCGCTCTGCGGCGACGACGACGACCTCGGGACCTCGTAGCCGCAGGAACAGCACGACGCCCACCGCGACTGCAAGAACCCCAGCCCAGATCCAGATCCGCCTGCGTGACTTCTGTTGCGCCGCCATCGTGCGGCGATGAGTATAGGGCCTCTAGGTGGAATCGGGCGAACGAACCGCTTGCTCGACGAAATTACGGAGCGCGTCGGTCTGCGCCCCACCTGCTTTCAACTTGGAACCGGACACCAGATAAGCTCCCAAGCCCGCTGCCCCGCAGATCACCACTCCCAGCAAACCGGTCGGCGCCTGCCCCATGGACCATTGAGCGAATGCCCAGCTGCCAGCGATGAGCACCCCGAAGGCACACACCACGGCGATCGATAGGGAGATCACGAACACGTGGGGGTGGCGGATGAACTCGCCACGAACGAGCGTCCCGCCGTCGGCGGCCTCGATCTCGACGACGAGCTGCGCCGCGCGTGCCGAGCCTTGCATTTGCGGTAAGTGGAACTCGGCGTGGTTGCCGTTCACTCCGCCGCCCATCGTCGAACTCGACAAGCGTAAACCGCGTTCGAGTCGCGCGCTGACCAAGGCTGGCGCCTCTGGAACCCACAACTTTACGTTACCCACTTCAGTCCCCGCTCGAGTCATTCCGTTAGCGTGAACCAAGAGCGCACTGTTTCAAGTCGGTTGCCGCGCTTCGACACTGTGGGAACGGGTCCTTCGCCCGCGCCGCTGAAGCATTTCGACGTCGGTTCAATGGTGTTCGTTAACGCGCGTCAAGGACTCTCTCATGATGTCCAGCGACGTAAAATATGCGCGAATCGGGCCCTGGTGTCGGTGGTAGATGCGATAGATTACCGGGCGGACGACGTAAGTTGCGCACTTGCCCAAGCCACCGCAGCATCCAGAGACGAGAAGATCTCGTAAGCAGAGGGAGGAGGCTGGATCCAGAACACGGCCGTCAGCATCCCTCTGCGCCAGGAGGAACCAGCAACGAAGGCGATGGCGCGCAGATACTTTCTGGATTCGTCGATACCGGCGCGGATGTATTCGCCCTGCATCTGACGTTGCTTGGCCGTAAAGCCCATCGAACGGTCGGTGTCGATGACGATCGCATAGGGCTCCTTACGCCCGCGGTATTGGGCGAGCACATGCAAGTAGCGCTCGACGTCCTGGTCGGTTTGCGTCTGCGGAAGCGAGACTCGTAAGAGTGGCCAGTCCGAGGCGTCGAACCACGCATCTGCGCGGGTCGCTGCGGTGGCCGCGTCCTTCTTCATCGACTGGCCACTGACCTGCATGAGGAGCCAAACGGCACACGGGCGATAACCTGCAGGAGGTACACGAGGAGGTGAGCCGATTCGACACGTGGGAGGACAGTGTTACGACCCCCTACGCGACTGCGGTGGGGGCAATCACCCGGCGTGCACGTACCCACCCTAGGTCCCGGCATGCGAGCATCACCCAGGTTCGCTGTAGGTAGCCTTCATCACGTACATCAGCGTGCACCGGCAGTACCCTTGTCCCACCGTTCCGCCACACTGAGCCGTGCCCTCGAGGGTAGCCTTCCGACTGCGCAGCGCGTGCAAGATCTCCGCTGTGATGTCGAAGCCGCCGTTCTCACACTTGGGCTCGCCGCATGCCACCTCGAAAAGCGCCGCCGCACGAGCCACAATCACGTGTTGGGTCCTGCTCTTCGCTGGAATCGCCGTTTCCTCGATGCGGTTTCGCAGCTGCAGGGAGAGGGTGAGCAGGTTTGGAATTTCCGTGGCCAGTCGTGGAGCGGCGTCTTCCCGTTGCCAGCGCTCGCTACGCTCGGCCTTCATCCGCCTATTGTTCCACATCGCACAGATCCTCTTCGGTTTCGGCATGGGACAACCATGTCGACCTTGCGCTCGAGTAAACGACCTTGGTGAGCTCCGCAACCGTTGCAGTGTCGAAGGCGCGCTCCCGAGGAGCCGCTTCCGCGGTCGCCAGCAACCAGGTTGCTCGCGCCTGTGCTTCGCGCATGGTTCCTGGCCAGCCACCAGCAGCGCGCCTCTTCTCCATCCGCAGCGAGCGTTGAACTTCCGAGGCCCAACGCGCACCGAGGGCACGCCCGGCCTCGTGGGTCGCATCGGGCGCACCTTTGGCGACGAAACAAGTCGCTTGAACTGCCATGGCGTCGAGCGAGGCTGCGTCGAGCGAGCCGGCTTCGGGTGATGTTACTAGGTTAACCGCTGAGAAGGCCCTGCTTTCGCCGGGACTTGGTGCGTGTGCAATCGACTTGGTCACAGGCTGTCTTGCTCCACTTGTACTATTGGTGCCTGGTCTTCTACCCCGTCGTCGTCGATCAAGGAACCGTCGGCACGAGCGGCCTTGCGTTGGGCACGGCGCTCCGCCTTCTCTTTTTGGCGCTCTTGTCGGGCCTGTTCTTTGCGACGCTTCTCATGGGTCTGGCGAGCTCTCACGAACCTCCCATGCGGCGAGCGCCGCTTGGAGCCATCAACGGGTGGCCATTCGATCCTGGGCCGCTACTCATAACTGTTTGCTTTCCAACGTCGTGTGCGACGTCAAACGGAAGTGATTCACTCGCGTTCGAGTGGGCGCGCCGTCTTGCAAACTTCGGCGCCAATCGATACGCATCGCGCCAGAAGTCGAACCGCGCCCAAAACCGCGCGCCGATCTCGTTGCGAGCACCGCTCCCAGTCTTGGTGCAACGGATGTGCCCTGTGAACGTTCTGGGTTAACGATGGCGGAATTGCCCCCGTAACCTGAAGAGCCAGCGAGCACTTTGGCACAAATTGGCGTCCGACTCCACGTAATTCGAGCAAATTGTTTCGAGCCGTCGAGCCGGGCTGGTCCCCGCCCAGGCACGCCGAGTCCCCGGAAGTGCCGGAGCGAGCGCGCGTTCCAAGTACGGACGAGCGCCATCTCCAAAGGCCGTTCGACAGTTCGAAAACCCGCGACGTGGTCGGTGTTCATGTGTCGCACGCATTTCGTCCCTCGCGGACGCTTGGACGGTGCTGGGTCTGCCCTCGCTGCTCGGCTGGCACTTGGTTTGCACCATCTCCTCCGCGACGACGCCAACACTGGCGTCGGGATGTGGCGAACATGTTGGTATATCCGGATCTAATCCATGACGACGAGCCCTCGGGGGGGCCAAGAGACAAGGTCCAGGGGTGGCCGAGCGAACAACGCGACGCTATTTGGAAGGGCAGCGGCGAACTGACCATGAAGCATTTCATTTCTTTACGAGACTGGGGCGCGGCCCCCACGGTACAGGTGCTCGAACGTGCGAGCGAATTGTCACGCTTGTGGCGAAATGGCCCGATGCCGGAGATACTGGCCGGCAAGCGCATCGCACTCTGGTTTCACGGTGACGGGTTCAGAAACCGCCTTGCGTTCGAGCTCGGCGCGCAGTCGATGGGCGCGACCATTGCGTACGTCCCAGGTGAACTAGGCGTACACGAGCCCGTCGAGGACGTCGTCGGTTACTTGCAAAATTGGTTTTCGATGCTCGTGTTGCGCGCCAAGCGCCACGAAGACTTGCTGGAGGTTGCAGCGCGGAGCACGATTCCGGTGATCAACGCCCGCACGAACAAAGGCCACCCTTGCGAAGTTTTGGGAGACTTGATGTACGTGCGCGAGCGTCGGCAGAGCCTAGATGGGCTCAAGGTCGCCTTCGTAGGCGAGGCCACGAACCTGTGCCTTTCGTGGCTCGAAGCCGCTTCGGTCCTTCCGATAAGCGTGACGCAGGTTTGCCCCGAGGGGTACGCCGTGGCGCCCGAGGTATTGTCCAACCTACGCGATGGCGCGGTCGGAGAGCTCCGCGTGACGCACGACCTCGAGGCAGCGATCGACCAAGTGGACGTGATTTACACCGACGGTTGGCCGCGCGGCGAAACTCCAGAGGCGAGCGCCGACATTCGGCGCAGGTTTCTACCGTATCAAATCACCCAACGACACCTAACTGGGTTGAGTGAACACGGGGTATTCTTGCCATGCCCGCCCGTGACGCGGGGAGAGGAAGTGTCGGACGACGCGATGATGTCCGGGCGCTGCGAGAATCACGCCGCCAAAGCGTGTCTGCTCCACGTACAAAACGCCGTCCTGGAAGCGGTCGCAATGCCGTAAGTCGTTTGCTCGGAGGACTGCATGGTGAGTACCGAAAATCGGACGAAAGACGGAGCGCACGAGCCGCCCACGAGTCGCGCGCTCCAACCACTTTTCGACTCCATCGGGGAGCTCTCCGACGCTCTTGCGGACCCCCAAGGCTCGGCAAGTCACCCAGCGCTGGCCGTCGACGCGGTGGACGAGCTCGCTCGTCGGTGTGAGATAGGCGTGTGGGAGGTGCTCATGCCGCACCTCATCCGCAGTGCTCCCGAGCTGCGTGCGGATACGGTGACACGCTTGCAGGACAACCACCAACTCGAAAAGCAGCTGTTGGACGTGGTCCTCGGTCGGGTCGCCGGCGCCGAATCGGGCTCGGTGCCGCCCGAGTTGCGCGCGAGGCTCGTGAGCACGCTGCGGTCATCACTGGACTTGCTGCAAGCCGAGGTCGCCCCCGCCTTCGACGCGCTGCCAGGTGAACAACGCCAGGCGCTGATCGACGTGCTAGAACACGAGCGGCTGCGCGCCGCAGGCGAGGATCCGGGTCCGGCCAATCGAGTCGCCGAAGCCGTCGACACACTGGAGACGGATCGGTCCTCGCTACCATTGCCCATAGCTGCGAACAAATAGTCGCGTGCAGCCCGAGTGTGCTGTTATGACTGCACCAACGTCGTTTGGCATCAGTTACGAGTGCGCCCGCCAAAGTTGGTCATGAAATAGTTCTTCCGTGTCGACGCGCGCCACCGCGTCAACCACATCCAGCAGTGCCCTCGCGTTCGTTTCCACCGTGGATCCAGCCTCGAAGAAGCTCACTGGCTCACGAGGCGTTGACCAACTCGCAAGACTCAGTCGGTCCGCCACAACGTCGAACGCAACCCAGGCCATACGACCATCGTCCCGCATGAGGCGCAGTGTGCAAAAAGGGACGCCAGGGTACTCGTACGTAATCCGAACCCACAAGTCCGGTCGTTTGTACGTGAGCGTGCACTCGGGCGGGTGACTGTCGACCTCGTTAGCGGTGAACGAGTACTCTGCCTCTAGGGCCAGAAGATGCCTTTGCGTTTCGCTGATGAAGCCATCGAATGGTGAGATGTTCGGGCCAGCTTCGCCTAGTGTGTCTCGAGACTTCGGTTTGCCTGTGTTCGTACCCATTCGAATACCTGAAGCGTCTGCGGAGGTCTGTTCGTGTTGCGCGTCGAGTCGACGGGTCGTTCTACCGTCGTTGTGTACGCGGAAGCACGGCGGTTTGCTGTGGGGTTGAGCCGGCACTTCTAAGCTCGTATGCTGTGGCAGACAGCAAAAAGTTTGTGCCGCAAGTCGTCCAATGCCTCATTGGCATCGAGCGCCACTTGTCCGTCGCGGTAGAGAACGACATCGCTCAGCGAAGCAGCACCGCCAAACAGTCCACGTGTTTTCCGCGCAGCCTCCTCTGGATCATGGCGAGACTCGTGCGCAAGACTCGCAAGCTCGCGCGCCCAAGGCTCTTGTCCATGTTCAGAAAGCAGCTCGGCAGCCCGCATGAGGTGGTCTTCCAGTTCTGACTGCATGGTCGAATCTGATGAATGGACTCGAGCCGACGCTGGTGTCGTTGCGATGCCGAGTCGGTGCCGACCGAGTATGGCGGACGCCAAATGCTTCGTCAACGCGCAGTCACGAGACTGTATGGCGGCGCGCTGATACTGATGCTCTCCGAGCTGCCTGACGTCATTTGGGGGCGGGCTTGCGTCTAATGCAGTTACCCGAGCGCAGCCCTTGAGGTCCAACGTTAACCGCATCGAAGGACAATCCTACCACGAGCTTTGGCTCGAAACTATTTGCGATCGAATGAGTAGCACCACGCTAGAGCGCGCGTGGTGGAGTCCGACATTTCAGGGAGCTTGGTTTTGAACTCTCGTTGAGCCTGGAGCTCGGCGTGTGCGAGATCAGCCTCCCGCAACCACGCGTCGGATTCGTTGAAAACGCGGGTTAGCTCGTGTACCGCTTGCAGCAGGACTTCACCACGGCGCCGTCCGAATGCCGCAACGACGTCAGCGTCTCGGCGGCTCGGGAAAGAGCAGCGCTTCCATCCAGTCCACACGAGGACCGCGTCCTCGAGATCCGGCATGTTTTGGAGTTCTACCGGGTTCACGACAGGTCCTCGCGATCTTCAACCAACCGTGGCGCGCAGGGGCTTTTCTGAGACGACAGCGTGGTGGTTAACACCTATGCCTTTTCGAGCAGTAGAAACACGTTCGTCATTCCTGGTGCCATCAGTGCCATGGCGTTGGCGTGCCCGGAGCGGTCGCCGGTGTTCAGGTATGCTGCTATCTCCAAGCCGATTCGACTTGCCTGAAGCCGCTGAGGCAGTCGCGCAAAAGCTGCGGCAGTCTTCTCCCGGGTGTGCTCGATCAACACGTCTTTCAGCAGGTACCAGTCCTCTCGCTCCAGACCAGAGCCATACAGTCCATCCACTTGTTTAGACATAATCGGCGCTCTTTCTTGCCTCAGGTTCGTTGCTCTCGGCAAGCTGCGTGCAAAGAACAGCGCGCGTCGTTGAACGCTTCTACCCGGTCTGTGAGAGCTCCCATTCCCCGTTTGAGTCCTTCCCCGCCGAGAATCCGAAAGCCGAAAGCGATTTGTCCTGCTCGGATCTCCCCAAGAATTGCAGTATCGAGTCGCCTCCTGATGCCGGCAGGGTTTGGCCCACCGTAGCAAGCAGCACCGCTGGGTCGAGGCCCGCGAACAGGCAGCTATGGTACAGCTCACAGTACAATACCAGCTTTTCCCGCGACACTTCGCGGTCGTCGAGCCAACTCAAAACGAGGACTGCTCGGATGCGCGCTAGTGCGGTTCCGTGCTCCCCAGTCGTGCACGCCAGACGGCCGATGGTTGGGTAGAGCCACGTGCCGCCCCAGTTCCAGCCGCGGGCGACATGCTCCCGTTCGAACAAAGACGCGTCCAGCCACTTGGACGCTAACGCTAGGGCCGCTTCCCTACGGTCAGGCATAGCGAGCAACCCGTTCAACCACGGGATAGACGTTGGTGGGCTAGGGCGAGAAGCCGCTGACATTGTCGGAATGCACCGTGTAGTCATCAACGCTTGTGTAGCATGAAAACTGGTGCTCTTCGTCGCCCCCCCCGTGCGAGTTTTGCCCGACTGCGTTCTGCGCGTGCTCGGGGAAAGTGCACGAGACACGGTGAGAGATAGGGGCCACGTACACGGAAGATGGCGTCAGTCGGAAAAGCAACGTACAATCGAGCGTGACTAGCCATTGGTATGCTTACGCCAGAGAGACCAGTGGCACGATGTAGTTTCCGACATTGTGTGAGTCCACGAAGCACCTGTGTGGCGTGTCGCAATAGTCGTAGCGTCGGAAAAGCATCCGCCGACGCGAGTTGCGCGATGCGACGTTATGAGTTAACAGAGTCGCCTTGCGGAGAAATGGGCTTCGTCGACGCTGTTAAATCACGTTCCCAAGACCCCGGTTATTTCCATCGCGAGCTCTCGTGACACTTCGCGCAGGGAAGTCTCGATCCGCTCGTCCGCGGAAATGCGCCGCAGATGATAACGGAGCGCCATCTGTATTTCCGTCCCAGTCGAGCCACCATCGATTGCATCGAGAAGTGCCTGCCCCTCTGCAGCAAAGCCCTGATGTTTGAGCCTTATTGCGAGCTCTCGTGATTGCTTGAAGTAATCCACAGCCATACACTCTCCTCAAAGCGAACTGAACGACGTCATCCTAGCCGCACCTGAGGGGACAACCACCTCAATTCCGCCGCCTGCGTTCTTGCCATCGGGGGACGGCGGTGCTGGCCGCGTGACGAACGGGGTCCCAGCTGGGACCGTAGCAGTTTCGATGAAGTTCGAGTTTGCAACGTTCTCAGGCGGTATTCCGTACCGAGCTGGGTAGCTGGGTAGCTGGGTAGCTGGGTGACTTTGGGTGTTCGAGAGCCCAGAACCTTCGTCACACGACTTGAGGTCCGAGGGTGCAATGCATAGGTTAACGTCCCCATCCTGCATCATGGCTATACGTCAATCGTGTCGACGGGCTGCGGGCCTGGTGATTCGCCAGTCATCGGTCGGGCCCTTGACACCATACTGCCCGGATTGGTTCCCAGGACTTTCTAAGCCGGACCAACCTGCGGAAACTCAGTACAAGCTTGCGCCCAAGCTCGGTCGGCGGCGAGTCCGGTACGCTGCAGCTCCTTGAAGCGTTCAACCCTTTGCACCGCCGCATCATCGAAGGGATGTTGCCGCAACACCTCTTCGTGACCTCGGAGTACGCGCTCCGCCCACTCCGGAGAGATCTGACTCATCAGCTCTCTCTGCTTCCGAAACATGTCCCGCCGACTGTCAACATGGTTGTCTACTCGATGCGTCAACTCCCAGTCGCCCGCCGCGTGCGCGGTCGCCCGTTCGAGCAAGTGGAAGAGGAGTTCGTCTTCCCTCCCGAACGTCAGTCGCTCGAGTTCCCGGCCTCGTTCACAGGTGACGTAATGATACAAAGGGCCATCGACTTCCACGTGAGGCCGCCCCCCATCTGCGGAGCTTCCAAACGTGGGCAGATGGGCTTCGGTCAATCCCGCCCGAGCCGCCAGCGAGTGCACCTTATCCTTGAGATCTTGCAGTGTCATACCGGTCTCGTCGGGTTCGGAATCTCCCTCAGAGAGCCGTCCTTGACAAGTTCGTCGGCGGCCTTGGGCAGAACGTGCTGTTGGCCGCCACCCAACTTTCCAAACGCTGGCGCGATCGGTCCTGTCTGCACGGGAATCGGCTTGAGTACCTCGTATTGACGATACTGAGTCAGGTCCGCGTCATGCGGGAGCGCCCTTGCCTGCATTGGAGTGCCCGTGGGCGACACGAAGGTACCACCGGGCCTACCGAACCGATGGATCTGATCACCTGCATCAACACTGCGCTAGTCGGCGTGCCTGCAAAGCCGTTATTGGGCGGGTAGTACGGAACTATCGCCGTGCTGTGTGGCCCACCTCCACTCGTGCTCAACCCTAACGGATCCACCACGGCACTGGGCGACCCGTCGAGTCCCTACAGCTTCAACCCACCGTTGATTTCTAACGGATCCGTCGAAATCCACGTCCCCGTGTCGGCGTCGAAACACCTGAACCGCGTCCACGCGAGTTCGGCGTCGTCGTGGTTCACTTGACCGAGCAAGCGGAACGGCGATGGTGATGCCCCAACCCAGCGGCGCGCCGCCGCTGCCTTCCCCACGTCCCGTACTCGCACGCGCCAGGTGTGTTTGGGGTTACTGGCGAGGTGGTTCTTGCAAGCGTTGACCGAGAGGTCTTGTTGGGCTGCGTGCTGCGCGCGGTCGGGGAAGGGGAGCGTGGTGCGGTGAGATAGGGTCGCCCAAACGTCGGCTGGCGCCAACCAGCAGAGCAACGCGCATGCGAGGGCTATCCAGTATCGGTACGCACGTGCGGCGGAAAACACTGACGTACTTTAGCTTCGGGGACTGCGTTTGCCAATCAATGGCGCGCGGCGCGAGCCGCGGCTTGAAGCGGTGGTCTGGGGTCGTCGCCGGCGGCGCACAGATCCTGCCAGGGCGAGGTCTAGGGAGGTACGGCGGTGAGACGTGCGGGGCCTGGCATGCCCTCTGCGCTAGGGGGTCGTTCTGCATCCTGAGGCGGAGGTTCAGGCTGTGTTGAGCAGCGTCCTGCCCAGTTGGGGAAGGTCACGCTGAGTCAGTTCAGCGGGGGGCAATGGTAATGCCGGTATTCCATCCCTTCGGGTCGAGCGTGACCCAAATCCTGCCCCAATCAAACGTGCGATCTCTCACTGGCAAGTCGCTTCCTAGCAGTTGTCCAAGCCACTCTGCGTGCAAGCGCGCCTCTTCCTCGAGCCCAGCCATCTCGTATTCCCGTCCCGTCCACTCGTCTTTCAGTGCGCCGACGAGATACAGCGTAGCCGTCTCCAGCCGACCGTTCTTGAACTCGAAGCCTACAATGCAATCCCTTCCGAACACAGACGTGGGATCAACCCGGTAAATGGCGGAGCTCACTCCGTGAGAGGCAGAGGTCGCGTTGAGCGCTGGACTCAAGGCTATGAATTGATTTTCGTCGAGCGACTTGAGGTCGAGTACGACTGAACCCAGTTGCAAATGGCCCGTGGATATCATGGGGTTAGGTTAATCGTGTCGACTGGATCGAGACTATTCTGATAGTCCGGGACAAAGACCTGTGTGAGGCCACCTTTACCATACTGGGTGTTTGCCGAGGCCGGACCCATTGCAGCCGGAGTGTCTTCTTTGACAACATACTTCCGGACTTGGGGTCGATAAGGACCCGACACCGGATGTGAATGGGTTTTGCTCGGCATGATCTGGAGTCCATCCGCAAGCGCTCTCGCGCTGCCCCCTGATGCCTTTAACGCGTCTTCCGTCATGTAATACGCTGATTGCCCAGGAAAGCCGCCGTACAGAACCGTGCCTTTTTTCAGCGTGACGTCGCTATAGTCGTCAACTCCTGGGTAGTCAGGCGTTCCTTGCCACGCTTGAGCCTGAGCAGACGGCGAGTGCGGCTTGCCGCTAGTGCTTAACCCGAACGGGTCAACAACGTCCGTCGGCGACCCATCGAACCCGTACGTCTGCGTTCCTCCGAGCAGCCCCAACGGATCCGTCGAAATCCACGTCCCTGTCTCGGCGTCGAAACACCGGAACCGCGTCCACGCGAGTTCGGCGTCGTCGTCGTTCACTTGACCAAGCAAGCGGAACGGCGACTCCACGCGGGGTTCGCCGCCGCTGACGAAGCCCCCTTCAACCTCGAGTTCAGGGGGACCTTCGGTGGCAATCACCTTGCCGTAGGCCGAGTGTGAGGCGGCCCACGCGAGGCGACCACTGCCGTCAATCAGCTCCTTGGGCATGCCCAAGTGGTCGTTGACGCACAGGTACGTCTCACCACCTTGCTGTTGCAGAACCGGCTCGAAGCCACCGGGTTCGTGCACGAAGGCGCGCGGCCCCGTTTCCGTGTCGAGTTCCCAGGCGAGGACCTCGCCGTCCCACACGAATTCCACACGTTTGTCTGGTGGTGCCCCAACCCAGCGGCGTGCCGCCGCTGCCTTCCCCACGTCCCGTGCTCCCACGCGCCGGGTGTGTTTTGGGTTACTGGTGAGGTGGTGGTCTCCCTGATGTGCAGTGGGGTTTTGTTGGGCTGCGTGCTGCGCGCGGTCGGGGAAGGGGAGCGTTGCGCGGTGAGATGCGGACGCCCAAACGTAGACTGGCGCCAGCCAGCAGAGTAGTGCGCACGCGAGGGCTAGCCAGTATCGGTACGCACGCTCAATGGTGGCCACGCACGTAGCGTAGCTTGTGTGCTTCCGTTTGCCCACTGGATGTACGCGGACCGGTGGCGCTGACGCCGATCGCCTCGCCTTGGACCGGCGGTTTCGGGTCATCGCCTGCGGCGCACAGGTCTTGCCAGGCCGTCAATGCGCAAAGGTGGTGCGGTGAGACGTGCGGGGCCTGGCATGCCCTCTGCGCCAGAGGGGCTCATGACCCCAAACCACCGTTCCAAGTCTCCTTCGCGCTCACCGTTTCACGAGCTCACGCTCCGGGAGCGGGCTCGCGTCATGCGGCATTCACCCACGGAAAGTGAAGCGGCGCTTTGGCGGCTGCTCAAAGGGCGGCAGCTCGGTGTTAGCTTCAAGCGGCAGGTGCCGCTGCTCGGTTACATCGTGGATTTCTACGCGTCGTCAGCCAGGCTGGTGGTCGAGGTGGATGGTGGGTATCACGCCGAGCAGGCCGCGCTCGATGCCAAGCGGCAGCGGCGGTTGGAGCTCGCGGGGTTTCGCTTCGCGCGGATCGCGAGTGAGCTTGTGCTCGCTCATCCAGACCTGGTTCTCGCACAAATTAAGCGCGAGCTCACCGCTACCACGTCCGTTCACTGCTGCCGCCGCGGTACGATATAAATACTAGTACTCCAGCCCTTGTGGTGGTCAACGCTCACCCCAACCTCTCCCCACGAAAACTCAGCGGACTTCACAGGACCGGGTCTCCCTAACATCCTTCCTAGCCATTCCGCGTATACTTCCTCCTTCATGAACAGGAAACTTTTGTCCCATATCTTGTCATCCCAGTAAGGCCCAAATTTCCGGTCAAGAGACAAGGAGATCTGTGTTAGGTTACCGCTCAGAAAGTGGAGCCTCAACGCGCAGGATTCTCCATCTACGTTCGCTTCTCTCAACACATACGATACGTTCTCGCCATTTCTCAAGCTTTCGACTGCGCCGATCCGCATGTTGAGCAGCGTGGTCTCTTCGAAGTTAGTCACATCGACCTGGTGTTGATTTATGTCAAGCACACCGTCTTTGAGCATGTAGTGTTCCCCGGAACCGCATTATGGCACTATCTCGCCGGGTTCTAGCACGTCTGCATGGTTGGCAATAGAGGGCGCTCTGGCGGCCGCTCAAAGGGCGGCAGCTCGGCGTCAGCTTCAAGCGGCAAGTGCCGCCGCTCGGGTACACCGTGGACTTCTATGCGTCGTGGGCGAAGGCCGTCGTTGAGGTCGATGGCGGGTATCATGCGGAGCGAGCTACGCTCGATGCTAAGCGCCAGCGGCGGTTGGAGCTTGCGGGGTATCGCGGCGTGCGGGTCGCGAGTGAATTCGTGCTTCGGGAGCCGGAGGTGGTGCGCGAGCGCGTTAGGTGGGCACTCGCGCTCCGAACCTTCCGTAAATGCACGAGTCCGTTGGGCGAGGCCTACGTGGTTCGAGCGCCCTGGAGTGGACCGCTAGTCCTCAGGTCTTGCGGCACGCCGCTCCCGCAGGCACGCTGGGCAGACCGGGGCCAACTCGCAGAATATTTCGAACGAATCATCCTCGGATGAAACGGCAAGACTATCGTGGGGCAAGAATCCTGCCGCCCGCAGGCGCTCTATCATGGCCAGGTCTATGTCGTGACGGGATTCCAAGTTATTTCCAGCATTTAGCGTGACTTCAAGAAATCGAGGCTGATTGCCTTCTGCTTTGATGATGGCCGCCACCACCGCTTTCGACGCAAATGCGGCAACCTGGTCGCCATGAATGGGGCACTGAACTAGAGCCATAGAATTAGAATCCTAACCCTTTTAGATACTTATACTGCCCGAGGCCACCTTTGGGAACCTCGACACCGCCAGCTCTCAGTGTTTCAGCAACGTGGTCGACGCAGCTATTCTTGCGTTGATCGTACGGCCCCAACTGCTTGCCAAGTTGCGATTCTTGGTACGCCTGTGCCCCCTGCCCGTTTGCCAACGGAACGCGAACGACTTTGTCTGGAGCTCGGGTCGGGTCGGTGGTGATGGTTGTCGTGCTGTAGTCGTGAGACGTGATGACCTGATGGGTGTGCAGACTCTTGTCCGCAGTTGTCACCTTTACGCTGTAGTGCCCGTAGGGGTTGTTGGCGTTCCCAGGATAGTGGTGAATTTCCGCGTACGACTCGGAGTGTTGTCCCCCCTGCGTGCTCAGCCCTAACGGATCCACGACGGCGCTGGGCGACCCGTCGAACCCATACGTCTGCGCTCCTCCGAGCAGCCCCAACGGGTCCGTCGAAATCCACGTCCCCGTTTCCGCGTCGAAACACCGGAACCGCGTCCAAGCGAGTTCGGCGTCGTCGTCGTTTACTTGACCCAAGAGACGGAAAGGCGACTCCACGCGGGGTTCGCCGCCGCTGACGAAGCCCCCTTCGACCTCGAGTTCGGGGGGGCCTTCAGTCGTGAGCACCTTGCCGTAGGCCGAGTGTGAGGCGGCCCACGCGAGGCGACCACTGCCGTCAATCAGCTCCTTGGGCATGCCCAAGTGGTCGTTGACGCACAGGTACGTCTCACCGCCCTGCTGTTGCAAGACGGGCTCGAACCCACCCGGCTCATGCACGAAAGCGCGAGGACCGCGTTCGGTGTCGAGCTCCCAGGCGAGGACCTCGCCGTCCCACAAGAACTCGACGCGTTTGTCGTCGAAAGGCCCGCCGCTGCGCGTTTTAGATACACGACGCCCAAACGCGTCGTAGGAGTAGTCGAGGCGGGTGCCGTCGGGTTTGCGGATGGACCGTAACTTGTCGCGGCCGTCCCAGTCGTATTCGGTGCGTTCCTGGACGTCACCTAACGTCCGGATCTTCGCCGTGCGCCGGCCGCGGGCGTCGTATTCATACGACCACTCGCGTTTCTTCAGCAGGCGACCACCTTTGCCGTATTCGCCGTTCGACTTCTCTGACGGTCGCGAGAACACGGAAATCGCTGCGAACTCGCCGTCGTTCGTTTGCTTGACATACTCGATGATCGACGACGCCGGATCGTGCAGGAACGTCTCCATCAGACGGAACTGACGGGACTCGAGCAAACGACCCGCGGGGTCGTAGAAGTACATCGAGTGGCCCCAACGGTCGTCCTTGATCTCCGTGACCCGACCCGCTTTGTCGTAGTCGTAGAAGCGACGAGCGGTAGGTTTGTTCTCGCCAGCGGGCCCCGCCGCGCGCACGATCAGCCGATCGAGTTCATCGTAACCGCTCGCGATCTGCGCTCCGGCGTTGCCCGCACGAAGCACCTCACGGCCGATCTTGTCGCGTTTGAGGTCGAGGCGATAGCCGTCGTGGTTGAGCCTATCGAGTGAACCGTCCGTCGCGAACTCGTAGCTGGTCGTTGCGCCGTTGGGCAAGGTGCGTTTGATGATGCGACCTTGGATGTCGCGCTCGTATTGGATGCGTTTGCCTTGCTGGATCTCGGCGGTGACGCGGCCGAATTCGTCGCGTTCAAAGGTGGTAACGTGGGTTTCGTTGCGTGACGTGATGCGCGCTTGCGTAATGCGTCCCACGACGTCACGGAGGAACTCGCTCTCGGTGTCGTGGGTGAATTCGCGGAGCAAGAACTTCGTCCACGAGTACTCGAAGCGGCGGGAAGAGCCGTCGGGGTACGTGATCTGCTCGACCTGGCCGGCGGGGGTGTATTTGTAGTTGAGCTCGCGCCCGTCGAAGGTCTCTTCCTTGACGACGCGGCCAGCGAAATCGCGCACGTATTGGTGCGTGTCGCCCATCAGGTTGGCGACCTGGAGCAACTTCTCGTTCGCGTTGTACTTGAAGCGGTACGCCTGGCCGTTGGCGAGGTTTACCTCTTGTAAGGCATTGATGCCCTTGTACACCATCCACGTCGTCTCACCGCTGCCGTTGGTGGACGAGACGAGGCGTGAAGCGCCGTCGTACACGAACTTGCGGCTCGTGCGGTCCGGGAGATCGACCTGCACGCGGCGACCGAGCGCGTCGTAGGTGACGCGGGTGGTGCGGTCGAGCGCGTCCGTGGCGCTCACGGGCAGGCCAACCGCGTTGTACGCGTAGGTGGTGGCTTCGCCTTTCGGATC
>CBINDO010000006.1:0-71584 GCA_966249405.1 uncultured bacterium
CGCCGACGTAGATCACACGATTGACGTCGAGAGTTTCGAAGCAGAAGTTCGCGAGCTCGAGTGCCGCTTCTTCGTGTTCTTCTATTCGTCCCAAGAACGCCAGTTGCACCTCGTCACTCTACTGCCGGCGCCGGTCCACGCAACATCGCCGGCTGCAAAGTAACGACTCCAGCTTTCTAGCCGCGGGGACATTTTGCGAGCCGAACGTTGCGTGACGCGAGTTAGCTCCCAAAACGTAGTTGGCACCCGTTCCACCTACGTCGAGTAGCGACGCGATGGCGCAAAAAATCGAGACGGAGGGCTAAACATTTCGAGCGTGTGGCCGTGTCGCACGCGCGGTTCCGCTGAGCCAGCGCCGCGTCGTGCTCGCCGCGGGCGCGTAGCTGGTAGTGGTCATTGCTCGGCGAGTGAGCCGAACAGGCCGGCGCCACCGACGATGAACACGACGTCGAACATCGCCATGATTTGGAGGAAGTCGGTCAACTCGCGGAGCGGGATCCCGTTGAGCAGCTCGCGCGTGGCGACGGTGGCGGCCATCAACGTTGGGGCAAGCAACGGAAACAAGCAGATCGAAAGCACTAGGTCACGCGCCCGCGTCCGCACCGTCATCACGCCGAACAGCGTTCCGGAAGCCGCGACTCCGGGCACTGCCAGCGCGCTAATCGCCAACAAGCCGAGGCCGTGGTCGATGACGTCGATGGCAAACAACACGCCACTGAGGGGCACGACTACCGCCTCGATCGCGAACAAGAACACGAGGATCCCGAGGGCCTTGCCGAAGTAGAGCGCGCTCGACGACAGCGGTGAGACAACTAGCGCGTCCAGCGTCGCTTCCTCGCGTTCCCGCTGCCAGGTCCGGCTCAACGACAACACGGCCGCGAACGTGGTCGCCAGCCAAATCACCCCCGAGGCGACTTGGTGGCGCGTCTGGGGGCCCATGTAGTAGGCGAGCGAAGACAACACGGTAACCAAGACCGCGAAGAACCCGCCCGTGACGACGACCTCGCCGGACCGCAGCTCGATCATCAGGTCTTTGCGGGTGATCGTGCGCACCTGGCCGAGCCAAGTCGCCGCCGACGCCAGGGGCGACTTGTGTTCCCGAGTGCCGGGGTGCGTCGAGGCGGTGTTGGCCATGGCGCGGATCTACCAGGTTCGAGCGGTGTACGGCTAGCCGAGGCGGTCCGGGCGTCTTCGTGGCCGCGCAATTCTTCACCGAGCGAGTGTCCGCGCGGGCCGCGATCGTGTACTCCGTCGATCATGGCCACCAAGCAGATCTCGCACGTGTTCGATTGCGACGTAGATACCTACTGGAAGAAGTTCTTTCTCGACGACGAGTTCAACCGCCAGCTGTTTCTGGGCAGGCTCGGCTTCTCGCGCTGGGAGGTCGTGCGCAGCCAACCCACCGAGGATGGTCTCGAGCGCGTGGTCGAAGCCGCGCCGTCGACCAAGGACATCCCCGGTCCCTTGAAAAAGGTGCTGCAGAATGGGCTCGGATATCGCGAACAGGGCGTTTGGTCGAAGAGCAAGTCGCTCTACACGCTGAAAGTGATCCCCGCGTCGTTGCCCGATCAGATCGAAATCACCGGTGAGATGCGCGTGATCCCAGAGGGCTCCGGTTGCCGTCGCACCTACGACGCGTTCGTCAGCGCACGTATCTTCATGGTGGGTGGACTGCTCGAATCGCGGCTCCTCTCGGACATGGCGACGAGTTACGACGAGGCAGCTGCCTTTTCCCGCGAGTGGCTGCGCCAGGGCAAGTGAGCAGGACTCCAAATGCGGAAAGCCCAACCAACGAACGTTGGCTGGGCTTTCGAACCTCCGTGCGTCGAGGTGGACGGTCGCCGGTGGCGACGCGGAGGCTGTTACTTGCCGGCCTTGGCCTGAGCCTTGCGGCTGCGGGCGACCTTCTTCTTGGCAACGGGCGCCTTCGCGGGAGCGGCCTTACGAGCGTTGGCGCGCTTCTCGGCGCTCTTGTGAGCGTCCAGGAGGCGGGGCAACGGGTACTCTTCGAGACGGGCTTTGAAGCCGCCGTCCTTGGCGCGATTCTCCAGTTGCAGGATCGCGTCTACCAACTTGGCGCGCGAGCCGAAGCGCTCTTTTGCAGTGCTCAGCACTGCGTGCAGACGCAACAGCTTGGCGTTGGAAACGCGGTCCAAACCCTTGCCCTCGCTTACGCGGTCGAGCCACAAGTCTTTGGTGGCGAGCGATTGAATGGCAGCAGCGAGCTTCTCTTTGTCGCCGAAGCGGTCCTTCACGACGGCGGCAGGGCTGAGTCCAGCAGTTTTCATTAGTCGTACTCCAGATGCGGTGCTCCGTGCACCGGGGGGCGCGGTGTCTAGCAGGCCGAAGGGCGGGATGCAACGGTTAGCTTACGGAAAAGTGCGGGGTCGGTCCCACCCACCCGAGCGGCTTGCTTCGGCTCACTGGTCGAATGTTTCGTGTCCAGCGGGAGCGACATAGGCGCGGCTGGCGCGCGCATGGTAACGCGCGCCGCCATGAGCGGAACTGCGGCTTCCTTGTTGTTCGCCGACATTGCCCCGTTGGCTGACACGGCGCCCATCGAGCCCATGCCTCTGCCGCTCGACTCGTTGCCGACGGTGAGTTGGACCGAGGCGTTGTTGGTGCACCCGCTCGTCAAGGGCCTGCTGCCGTTCCCTTTGCTCATCGGGCTGGCAGTACCGGTGTGGTGGGTGTTTCGCAAGTGGTGGCAGGAGATGGATCGCGAGTCCGCGTTGGAACGTGCGCGGCGGGTCAGTGTAGGGGAGGCAGATTATCGCCCCGCGGTGTGTCTCATGCTGATCGGCGCGATCTTGACGTTCCACGAGTATTACGGAGGGCGTTCGTTCTACGAGGCCGTGCTGCGCGGTGAGTTGAAAGCACTCGAAGACGCGGGGCTCAAGTGGCTCAAGGTCGGCAAATACGACGTATTGTACGGTTACGTCTGGTGGTCGATGTCGCGCGTCGTAGGCTACGTGCTCGTTCCGGTGCTCACTTGGAAGCTGTTGTTTCGACGAGACAGCTTGTGGGACTACGGTCTGCACGTCAAAGGCACTTTGAAACATGCGTGGGTATACGCCGGGTTGATGGCGCTCGTCGGCCCAGTGGTGTTCATCGTCGCTCGCCAACCGGACTTCGGAAACTACTACCCGTTCTACAAATTCTGCTCCCGCAGCTGGTTCGACTTGCTGGCGTGGGAGGCCATGTATTTCGCTCAGTTCTTCGCGTTGGAGTTCTTTTTCCGCGGATGGATGATCGGCGCGTTACGTGGCGCCATGGGATCGGCTGCCATTTTCGCGATGTCTCTACCTTATTGCATGATCCACTACGGCAAGCCGTATCTGGAAGCGCACGGCGCCGTGATTGCCGGGGTAGTGCTCGGCACCTTGTCGATGCGCACGCGCAGCATTTACGGTGGGTTCTTCCTGCACATCGGCGTCGCGGCGCTCATGGATTTCCTGAGTTTGTACAAACGCGGAGCACTGCCGACCGTGTTCTGGGCGCCAGGCTGAAGGCGCGTAGCGGCACATGCGCAGTGGGCTGCAGGGACGGGAGCCAGCGAACGGGCGCGAGGCACCTCGCGACGTGGCGCGCCCTTCCAAAGCGTTCGAACGATGGCGCTGCTCGAAGTGTGCGCGGATGATGCGGTGGAGCGTCCGAGAGACGGCGCTGACCGAAGTGTGCACGGATGATGCGGTGGAGCGTCCGAGAGACGGCGCTGACCGAAGTGTGCACGGATGATGCGGTGGAGCAGCTGGAGAGTCCGAGAGACGGCGCTGACCGAAGTGTGCGTACGACGGTGCCGGCCGAAAGTGTGCGAGAGATGGTGCTGACCGAAGCGCGAGAGGGAGCAAACGACGGCGGCGCGGACCTTTGTTGGTTTTAGGTGAACGACGTCAATGGCCGTCGAAGGCGCACGAGGCGAAGCTCGGGATGCCCGCTTCCGTCAATCTTTTGCGCCCGCCGAGGTCAGGCAGATCGATGACGAAACAGCACTCGATGACGACGCCGCCCACGCTCTGCACGAGTTGACAAGCGGCCAGCGCGGTGCCGCCCGTGGCGATCAAGTCGTCGACCACCAAGACTCGCTCCCCCGGCGCGACCGCGTCGAGGTGCACCTCCAAGCGATCTACTCCGTATTCGAGCGTGTAGTCGACGCCAGCCGTAGCGGCGGGGAGTTTACCCTTCTTGCGCAGCGGCACGAAACCGGCGCCGAGCTCGTAGGCGAGCGGGGCTCCGAGGATGAACCCGCGTGACTCGATGCCCGCGACCTTGTCGATGGCGTGGTCGGAGTAACGCGCGACGAGCGCCTCTATCGTGGAGCGGAAGCCGGCCTTGTCGCCCAACAACGTCGTGATGTCGCGGAACATGATGCCGGGTTTGGGGTAGTTGGCGATGGTGCGGATCTTGTCGGTGAGCTTCATGGCCAGCGCTGCCGTGTATCACACTCCGGCGTGCGCGTGCGTTTGGTGTGGCGAACGCGCGGTGCTCGCGCGACGTCGTTGCCGCGAGATTTCGGTGACGGGCCGCGACGTCGCGGTGAGGAGGTCGCCGTCGAGCTGAGTTTGGGCGGCGCCTCCACGTTACGAGGCAGCGCGGTGACACGCGGAGTGGCGCGTTGCAGGGGCGCCCGAAATCGCGGTGGTCGCGGGGGCAATTTCCGAGGATGGGTCTTTGTATCGCCGCCCGACCCAAGTACGCTGCGCGGCTCTTGTTGGTTCTCAAGTTCCACGCCCGAGGCTCGACCCACCCCCGAGGTTAGACATGGTTGATACGTCCCTGCACCAAGTTCCTCCCAACTCCAATGGCCACCACATGGACAGTTTGCCGGACGAACCGCAGGTCGAACATTGGAACGCGGCCAAGAGTGCACAGCTGTACCAGGTGCAGGGTTGGGGCTCGCCTTATTTCTCGGTGAACGAATCGGGCTACATCGAGGTACGTCCGGACCCGGATTGCGAACGCACCGTCAACCTGTTCGAGCTCACGGAAGACTTGCGCGCGCGTGGCCTCGACTTGCCGATCTTGATCCGGTTCTCGGACATCCTCGGTCACCGCATCAAGCGCATCAACGAGAGCTTCATCCGCGCCATCCGCGACTACGAGTATTCGGGCAGTTATCGCGGCGTGTACCCGGTCAAGGTGAACCAGCAACGTCACATCGTGCACGAGGTCGTGGAGTTCGGTAAACCGTATCAATACGGCCTCGAAGTGGGCTCCAAGCCGGAGCTCCTAATCGCGCTGTCCGCGATGCAGGACTCCGAGGGGCTCATCATCTGCAACGGCTACAAGGACCGCTCCTACATCGAGACGGCGCTCATCGCGCAACGTCTCAACAAGACGGTGATCATCGTCCTCGAGCGCACCGAAGAGCTCGACTTCGCGCTCAAGGCCTCCGAGAAGCTCGGTATCGCGCCGATGCTCGGCGTGCGCGCCAAGCTGAGCACCAAGGGCATGGGTCGCTGGGGCAACTCGGCAGGGGACCGTGCCAAGTTCGGCCTCAGCATCCCCGAGGTGATCGAGCTCGTCGATCGGCTCTCCGAGCGCAACATGCTCGACAGCCTGCGGCTGCTGCACTTTCACATCGGTAGCCAGATCTCGAGCATCATCCCGATCAAGAACGCGCTCCAAGAGGCCGCCAACATCTACGTCGAGCTCGCCAAGATGGGGTGCCGCATGGGTTACCTCGACGTCGGCGGCGGCTTGGCCATCGACTACGACGGCTCGAAGACGGACTTCCACGCGTCGCGTAACTACACGATGCAGGAGTACGCCTCCGACGTGATCGCGACGGTACAAGCCGCTTGCCAGAAGTCGAAGGTAGCCGAGCCGACCATCGTCAGTGAGTCTGGCCGCGCCGTCGTCGCGCATCAGTCGGTCTTGATCTTCGACGTAGTGGGCGTGAACGAGGTGAGCGTCAACGTGCCGAAGCCGCCGGACCCGTCGTCTCACGGCGTGATCCAGGTGTTGTACGAGACGTACCAAGGGATCTTGCCGAAGAACGTGCAAGAGTCGTGGCACGACGCCTGTCAGGCCAAAGAAGAGGCACAGAGCTTGTTCAAATACGGCTACCTCGGCCTCCGCGACCGCGCGACTGCCGAGCGGTTGTATTGGGCGTGCTGCGCCAAGATCCAGCAGGTGATTCGGCGCATGAAGTTCGTGCCCGAGGAGTTGCAGGAGCTGCAGAAGCAAATGAGTGCGCTCTACTACTGCAACTTCTCCGTGTTCCAGAGCGCACCCGATTCGTGGGCCATCGACCAGTTGTTCCCGATCATGCCGATTCATCGGCTGAACGAGGAACCCGAGGTGCGGGCCACCCTGGCCGACTTGACGTGCGATAGCGACGGCAAGATCGACCACTTCATCGACGTCGAGGACGTGCGCGATACGCTTTCGCTCCACCGCTTCGAGGCGGGCAAGCCGTATTACTTGGGCATGTTCTTGAACGGCGCGTACCAGGAGATCTTGGGCGATTTGCACAACCTGTTCGGCGACACCAACGCGGTTCACGTCAGCATTTCGGACTATGGCTACCGTGTCGACCACGTGATCAAGGGCGATTCGATGACCGAGGTGTTGCGGTATGTCGCGTACGCACCGGACGCCATGATCGAGAACGTGCGTACCCAAGCCGAGGCGGCCTTGGCTCAGAACAAGCTCACGCTCCAGCAGATGCGCCTGCTCATGAACCACTATGAAGAGGCGATGAATAGTTACACCTACCTGTCGGAGTAATCCGAACGCGGGTGGAACAAATTCTCGCGCCCAGCCGTTCTGGGCGCTAATGGCTGGTGTGCGGATGCGTTGGCAGGCGTGGTTTGGTTGGTTCGTGGCGGGCGGCATCGGTTTGGCCGCCACGGGTGGCTCGTCGGCGCAGGCGCAGATTTCTCAGCGCGTGGGCGCCGACGGGGTGATCGAGCTCTCGAGCACGAGGCGTCCCGACAAGCCCGCCGCCAAGGACGCTCCCAAGCGGATCGTGATGCCGTCGCCTGGGTCCGCGGTGAGGGCCACGCGCTTCGACGACTACATTCGCGAGGCAGCGCGGCTGTACCGGATCCCGGAAGCGCTGATCCGCGCAGTCATCAAGGTCGAGAGCAACTTCGATCCGCGAGCCGTCTCACCGGCTAACGCGCGCGGGCTGATGCAGATGATCCCAGCCACGGCAGAGCGGATGATGGTCAACGACATCTTCGACCCGCGGCAGAACATCCTCGGCGGGACGCGGTACCTGCGGATTTTGGCCAACACCTTCAACGGCAACCTGCAGCTGACGATTGCTGCGTACAACGCGGGCGAACGCGCCGTGGCACGCTACGGCGGGATCCCACCTTACGAAGAGACGCAGCACTACGTAGTCGACGTGCTCTCGTATTACGAAGCGTACCGCGGCAGCTACTGACGCTGCGGCTCCTTGCGACAGTTTCGTCTAGTGCCCCGCGCTCAGGCCATCGGCGCGCGGCGGGGCGCGTAGGCGTTGAGCGCGCCTTGCAGCTCTTCGGTGACCCGATCGATGAGCTCTTGCGGCTCCAACACGCGCGCGCGTTTGCCCCACTCCACGACCCAGCTCGTGAGTTGGGTGAGGTTACCAACCTGCATGGTGAGACGGAGCTTGCCGCCGTTCATCAACATCAGCTTCTGAGTGGGGTGAACCTGGCGCATGCGGACGTACTCCGCAGCCGGCGCGTCGAACTCGATGACGACCTTGTAGCGCTCTGCGCCTTTCCAAATTCCGAACTCCCCTTGGAAGTAGTCGTCGATCTTGAAGTCTTCGGGGAGCTCGAAGCGTTCCGTGCTGGCAGCCTGCGTATCGCGCATCCGATCGAGCAGGAAGGTCCGAACCTCCCCGCGCTCCACGTGGTAACCCACGCAGTAAACCGAATCGCGATGCAGCACCATGGCGTAGGGGTGAATCGTGATTTGCTCTTCGGTGCCTTTGCTGGCGCTCTTGTACATCAAGCTCAGCGGTCGCAGGTCGCTCACGGCCTGGAACAGATCGTCGAGCTCCTCGGTTTTTTCGCCGTAGTTCTTGGGCGCGAACGGCAAATACAAGAAGCGGTCTTCCAACCGCGCGTCCGCCAAACCGGTGTTGGGGCCGCGACCGGGCCGCTGGGCGAGTCCGAGCAACTTGTCGGTCGCTAGCTCGATTTCGTCGTAGAGCGCCGAGCCGCGCATCGGTTCGAAGATGCGTCGCGCAGCGAGCAGCGCGTATGCCTGAGTGCGCCGCAGCTCCAGTTTGCGGGGCAGGTCGCTGCCGCGGATCTTCCAGCGGCGCGTGCCGCCGGGCTTGTCCTCACTCGACTCGAGGTCGTACTCGCGCTCCAGCTCGCGAAGGTAGCGGCGCATCGTCCGCGGCGTGACGTCGAGGGAGTCTGCCAGTTCGTACAGCGTCATCCCCTTGGGGTGCCGGGTCAGAAGCTCGCGCAGGCGGTCCATCCGCCGGTGTTGAGTGAAGCGGCCCAGGGGGCGTCCCAGTACTTGTTCTTCCATCGTCATTTGGGGCTCACGGCTGCAAAGATTCGAGGCATGGACGATAGCGGAGCGTCTTTGCTTGTCGACCCTCTATGTTAGGGGGTAAGACAAAAAACGTCCGATGGATCTACGAGCCCAGACGTCCCTGTTTTGCGGAGCGTTGGCATTGGCCATCGCGCTCAACGTACTTTTGCGCGGCAAACCCGGCAAGGCGCAGTGGTTGTTCGTGGCCTTCGCGGCCGACGTCGGGTTTTGGTACTTCGCCCAGTGGCTGTATTTCGATGGTCGCGCGCAAGTGTGGGCGCATTTTACCGCGGCGCTCGTTATCTTGATGCCGCAACTCGCGCTGCACCTGTTCGATGCGATCTTGCCCGATACCGGACGCCGTACGTTGTTCAATGTTGCCCATGGGCTCGCGGCAGTGTTTTTGGTGCTCGCCGTCTCTTCGCTGCACGAACACGGGCTCGTCCGCGGGGCTGTGCTGCTGTACGTGTTCGGGTTGTTCGCGGCTGGACTGTGGGCGCTTTATCGACGCGGTGAGTCGTCGGGCTCGAAGGCGACGCAGCGGCGCGTCCGTTTTCTCGTCGTGTTCGGTGCGCTGGCGATCACGTTCAGCCTCGCGGACTTCTTGTGGTTCGTCGGAGCGCCGCTGCCGCCGGTGGGCGCCGTGCTGGCCACGGTGTTCTTGTTCGTTCTTGCGGAGTCACTCATCCGCGCGCGACTCGGCGACCTCTACGACATGGCCGTGCGTGCGCTCGTCGCAACCACTTTGGCGTTCAGCATGGCCGGCGTCTTCTACTTGTTCGCGGAGATCCTCGGTGGCTTCAACGAGATGTACCTGAATGCAGTGCTCGGCGGCACCGTAATTCTGGTGTTGTTCGAGCCGGTGAGGGACAAGATCAATCGCTACGTGCGGCGCACCTTGTTCCTCGAGCGTCATGACCTCGAGCTTGCGGTGGCGCGCGCCAAAGACCAGCTGTCGCGTTCTTTGAACGTAAATCAGATGGCGCAAGTCGTCGTCTCGTGCCTCGACAACTCGCGACGCGCCACTACCGTGGCCCTCTACGTCGCGGACTCTGCGCGCATCGACTTCGAGTGGATAGGTGGGTTCGGTGAATCGGTTCCAGCAGCCGTCAGCGTGGCGACGGTGAGGCCGGTCGAAGAGGTGCTCAAGCAGACGCGTTCGCTCGACTTCGGCGCGCTTCAACGCCGTTTGGACGTCGACGCCAGCGTCGAAGAGCGAGAGAAAGACGAGCGTTTGGTCGCCGTCGGAGCCGCGTTCGGTGGATTGCGTAACGGCGTGTGCGTCGGCGTCTTCAGCGAAGCTCGCGAGCTCATCGCGCTGCTGCTCGTGCACGACGAACGTGCAACGGACGCTTTCTCGAGCGACGACTTGGCGCTGCTCGAGGCCTTGGCGCTGCATATCGGCCTGGTGCTCGAGAACACCCGCGAACACCAGCGACTCCAAGAGCGTGAGCGGCTGGCGGCGCTCGGCCAGATGGCAGCGGGCCTGGCGCACGAGATCAAGAATCCTCTGGGCTCGATCAAGGGCGCTGCGCAGCTCCTGCAACAGGAACCGTCTCAGCAAGAGTTCTTGGACATCATCGTAGAGGAGGTCGAGCGACTCGATAGGGTGGTGCGGTCCGTGTTATCCTACGCCAAGACCGACGCCGGCCAGTCCTCCCCCTTGGACGTGAATTCGGTGGTCGAGCGTACCTGCATGCTCCTGTCCAAGAGTCAGGAACACCAGGTGACGTTCCAGCTCGATTTGTCGGAGGCAGCGCCCTACGCGCTCGGGAACGCCGAGCACCTGCGACAAATATTGATCAATCTGGTGAACAATGCCGTCGAAGCCAATCAGGGCCGAGGGGTGGTCAGCGTAACGACTCGGCAGGGCCGCCCTGGGTCGGACCCTTTCGCGGAGGTGATCGTCGCCGATTCGGGACCGGGCCTTTCGGACGAAGCCAAACGTGGACTGTTCGTGCCGTTTTTCACCACCAAGCCACGCGGCACGGGCCTTGGTCTGGCCGTGAGTCAGCGTTTGGTGACCGCCATGGGGGGGCGCATCGAGGTAAACTCACGACAAGGTTACGGTGCGGCGTTTACGGTACGATTGCCGGCCGTCCCTGGGCCGATGTAGCCAACGGTCCGACTGGAGCATGTCCGAACCACAGGTCGCTTCTCGCCCACGAGCTATCCGATCGGGGTCATTTGCGCACTTCGAGGGCAAGTCGGCCTCCAGGTCCTGAGCCGTTGGCCGTATCTATGCCCATGCCCCACGTTCAAAGCCGCGCCCGAATCACGGAACCGCCGCGTACCACGGGGTTTTTCGAACACTTAGTTAAGCGACAGGGTGCCCAAGGTTCAGACCGGCTGACGGGGAATTTCGCACCTTTCCCGCGGCTTGACCGCTGCGCGTTTCGACGAATATTCTACGGTGCCGTGCATTAGCACGGTCCGCGGCAGGCGTTATCGATGGCATTAGCTCTACGTTTCATTTCCGGCAAATACCAGGGCGGCGAGTTCCCGTTGGAGGAGAACCGCGAGGTGCTCGTGGGGCGCTCCAGTGACTTGGACATGGTGCTGGTCGAGGAGATGGTCTCGCGTAAACACGCGCGACTGCAGCTGATTCAAGGTCGCATCGAGATCGAAGACTTGGGTTCTACGAACGGCACGTTCGTCAACGGCGAGCGCATCACTCGCATGTCCGTGGGTGAGGGCGATCGCATCCTCATCGGCAGCAACATCTTGCGCGTCGTTTCTTTGGACGCAGATGGCGGCAAAGCTCCCGTCAAGCCCAACGCCAACACCGGAAGTAACCGGCGCGTGGTCCGTCGTTTCAACGGCGCGGCTCCTGGTGAGACACGCATGAGCGGAAGCCTGGAAGACATTCCGCTCCCCGATCTGCTGCAGTTGTTCGGCAGTTCGAAGAAAGACGGCATCTTGCTGATCGACAGCGGCATCTCCGTTGGCCGCGTGGTGCTCAAAGGTGGAGTTGTTCACTTTGCGCAGATCGACCGCGAGGGCGGCGGGGCGGAACCGCTTCCGCCTCTCAAGGCCGTCTACCGCATGTTGACGTGGGAGACGGGCGTCTTCGAGCTCGATCCGCTGGACGATCAGGTCTACTCCGAGGTGATCGACCTCTCGGTGCAGGAAGTACTGATGGAGGCCTTCCGTCAGAAGGACGAACTCGCGCAGCTTCACGCGCGTCTGCCTCTGCTGACCGCCAAGGTGTCCATGATTCGTCCGCTGGAGGCGAAGCTCAGTGACCTCGACGCGGCCGAGCTGGACGTCCTTCAGCTCGCTTACAACCGCGGAACTCTAGGCGGCGCGATGGACACGAGCCCGCTCAGCGACCTCGACACCGCAAAGGCGCTCGTCAGGCTCATCGAGCAGGGTTACCTGCAGATCGATCCCTGACCAGCGCCCCTCCAGCCTCTTCGGTGTCGGGACGAGTGCGGTGAACCGGCGCTCGTGAACGAGCGCCGGTTCACCGGCTTTTCAGCGGCTATTGAACGGCCCGTAGCCGACGAGGTTGCTGATTTGAACGGTGGCGTCGAGTTGACCGACGTAGCGGTTGAACTTCGTGTGAGCCGCGTCGACGGTGTCGTCTGCGCGACGAATAGGCACGCCCGATTCGTCGCGAGCCAGCTCTGGACGACCAAAGTCGTCGAACATCACGTTGCCTTCTTCGTCCGTCTCCACCTCGTAGACCCCGAGCAGGAGCTCGTTTGCGGTCTCCAACATGCGGCTACCGATGCCCTTGTCCACGGAGACGCCGAGCACCGTCTCACGTCCAAACCGGCGAGCCACGTACGTGATCCCCGACTCCGGGTTGGTGAACCGTTGCTGCTCGACCTCGGGGATCTGGAGCTCGGCGCTGATCGATCCCTCCACCCAAATTCTCAGCTTGTTGCTCAGCTCGAGGTCGCCGTTGAGCCTCCCGTACAGGTGCGAGAACACCATCGTCGGAATCGATTGGTTGTAACCGAAGTTCGGAAACAACTGACGTGCATCCGCGGGAAGCACCGGCGATGTGGAGAGCAGATCCGGCACGATCACGACCGGCTCACCACTAGAGACCGCAGCGCTCGTTACATACGGAGAGACACTGCCCCATTGCCCGGAGAGTAGGCCGCCGAGCAACCGATCGACGGCTTGGGGGACGTCGTTTCTGAAGTTGATGTTCGTTATTCGGTCGTCGAGGTAGATGTCTCGGCTAAACGAGTTGAATACCGGGCGACCATCGGTCAACGCACGCGCCGCGAGCGCCTTTTCGATCTCGAACCCGGAGCGTTCTGCGTAGTTCTGATAGTCCCAGGAGCCGCCAGCGTTCGGACCACCGTCGTAAGCTGGCGCCAAGAATCGACCCACGCCAGCGTCCAAGACGAACGTCTCGGCGGCGTTGCTCACGCCGCGAGTGTTGAGGTCGAAGAAGTTGCCGTTGAGCGTTTGCTGAAAGTACTGCCCAGGTTCGGGCGCCATCAGCACCGAGGCGATGCCGTTGAACATTTCGGTCTGGGCGATCAGGCCTGGGCGCATCACGTCGTCGCTCGTGCGCCACTCGTTGATGATGTCGCCGAGGCCCGGCACTTGTTCGACGAGTTCGGTGTAGAACGCGTTCGTGAACGAGATGCTCCAATGGTACGCACGTAGCCGTTCGTAGAACTGGCGTGCCATGAACGACGGCAAGTTGATATCCGTCCAACCGCGTCGCTTGGCGCGGAAGTAGGTCAACGGGTAGTTGTAGTCGTTCTTCGCGATCGTCTCCATCGTGACCTCGTAGGCGTCCGCGCCCGAGTCGAACGGATTGACGTGCATGTACGCGTTCATCATGTCCCCGCCGAATCGATACGGCCAGCGCGCGTTGCCAGCGGCCGCGGTGGCTGCGTCCGGTGCCACGCGCACCTTGGTGCCCTGGATGTCGGTGGGCAGAGTGGCGCTATTGACGAAGTCGTCCCAATGCGCGTGATCCTTCGGCGGGGGAGCGCACACCTTGCCATGAACGATACGCCACTCGGCCTTGGCTTTCTCGGCGTCCGTTGCTGCGCGACAGCGCGCTGGGTCGAAGATCTGCAAACGCCGCGCTAGCTCCGTGTAGTGAATGGCGACTGGAAACTCGAAATCGACGTTGTATACGGGCCAATCTTCGTTTCGCTGGCCTTCGTTGAGAGACAACATGTCGCCCTGAACGATGGACGTGAGCTGCCGGTTGTCCATGGTCTCCAGCACGCGGCCGTACAGCACTTTCATCGCCATTACGTCGTATTGGCCGAGCCCGATGGTCTCGAAGAACCGTGCGTTCTGGTACTCCATCGTCGAGGTGTGCGCGAAGTAGTTGAGGCCGGGGCGCGGCTCGTCCGCGACGCCCATTTCGTCCGTGGTCAGCGGGTCCAGGTAGCGGGGACCCATGCACGAATCTTGGCGGACGTCCGAACCACCACCGCGGACGCTACCGTTGCAGGAAGCTGTCGACGTGCCTTCGTGGGTCCGGAGTTGCCAGTATTGCGGGTCGTAGTTGGGGGAGTCCCACGAAGAGGTGAAGTTGTGGAGCAACCCCAATGAGTGGCCGATTTCGTGGAGCTGGATCCCCTTGTAAACCTCGACCCACAAGTCTTCGTAGACCTTGTCTGCGAACTGGGCGCCGTCCAAATCCGGATACTTGGCTCGGTAGAATTGACCGAGACCTCGGATCTCCGGCGTGCCGATGCTCGTGAGCTTGTCGAGGTAACACACGCCGCGTTGACCCAAGGCCTGCATCAAGCGCTGATCGCCCGAGGCCAACGCGCCGAGGTCGTACGAGCGCAACGGTGACGTCATCCCGAGGAGTTCCTGGGAGGATGCGGCGGCGGGGTCGGCGCCGGCCGCATCGAACACCCAGGCGCCGTTGACCATGTTGGCTTCGAACTCCGAACCCAAGAGCGGCTCTGCGGCAGCCTGGAAGCGCAGCAAGTCTTTCCCTGCTCGAGCCGGATCGGGCGCGAGGTTGGCGCGGAACGTGGCGATCCCTTTGGCCGGAGCCTGCGCGTCGATCGACGACAAGTCCATCGGGACGGTCTGATGCAAGCGGTCGAGGTCGACCTGTTTCACCCGTTCGTCGATTTGTTCGGAGGTCAGGGCGTCTTTGGGTGCGTGCCCATCGCGCAGCGCTCGCTCGAACAACGCGGCCGTGGTTCCGCCGGTGATCTCGTCGAGGCCGAGTTCACCCAACGCCACCAAGATGAGGTCCCGGACGCGGCCCGCGGACTGCGTCGCGCTGCGACCGATGGTCGTGGCAGCCGCACCGACGATCTGTCCCGTCGCGGGATCTCCGCGCCACGCTCCGATACCTCCGAACGGCGCTTGAGTGTTGTAGTTCCAGTAGATGAGCATGTTCTTGCGGATGTCACCTTGGCGGAACCGTTCACCCTCTTCGCCGCATGCCGGGTCGTCGTAGTCGCGTACCGGGTTGTGGCACAACACGAGCACGTTTCCCGGCTTCTTGGGTGTGGGTAAACCCCAACCGCCGAACTGAACCATCTGGATCTTGTCCGCGCCGCTGTCAGCGACGTCGAAGTACTTGGCGTGGCACGCGTCGCGCTCGGCCTGGAGATCGGCATGGGCGGCGGTGCGACGACACTCCACCTCTCGCGCCGTGGCCACAGCTTGCTGCAGAGCCTGATTCCAGGTAGCGATGAGCTGCTCGTTGGCTCCTTGTTGCGTGACCTTGCCCTTGCTGTTGACCTTGTCTTGGAGGTCGTCGGGCATGTCCGGATCGACGTAATACGTGAGCGTCTCCAACTCCCGGTCGCGCACCGGAATGGTGCAGCGATTGCGTAAGCTACACTGGGCGCCCTGGCTGCCTTCGTAGCCGGTTTGCGCGTTCTCGCATTGGTCTTCGGTGCCGTTGTCGTCGGCGTCCCCGCGGGCCTCGTAGTTGCAAGGGACCGAACACGTGCGGGATGCCAAACACACCGCACCCGAGCGCCCGGTCACGTCCTCGCAATCGGAGTTCGATTCGCAGCTCCCCACGGTCTGGTGATTCTGCTTCCAGAGATCGTGCTTGAGCATCAAGCGCTTCACGCCCTCGTCCGTGAACCCGTATTGCGGGTCGTACGTCTCTAGCGGCGCGGTGATGATCCCGTGCATGGCGCTGTCGCCGATGCCGCCCGGGTTGCCGATGATGTCCTGCGGCGCTTCGGTGTTCTCGAACGGCTCGAAATCATCATCCGGGTCGGCCTTGTCGAGGCGCCAGAACGACGTCCGAAGCACGGCCTCCTGCGGATCGCAGGAGTAGATGGCGGAACCTGTGAAGATTCCCATGATCCAACACAGGGGAAATTCGAAGTTACCCCACTTCGTCATCTCCGGTTCCACCAAGAAGTGCGAAGTCACGTCCATGTAGCCCGCGTCCGGCTCGATCAGCGTCGCGTCTTCCGATGTCTCGTCGTTGTCGTAGTAGACGATCGGGGTTACCTTGACGTCGCCGAAGACTTTGCCGAAGAACATCTCCGTCCACACGGGCGTGTTCACCAGATTCTGCGACCAATCCACGCGAAAATGATCGCGCTCGTTCCACGGGCGGTCGGTCGTGTTCTCTTCTTGAATGTTCAGCTCTTCGCCGGTCGCCGGGTTATAGGCGTTCCGCAGGTCGAAGTGGCTTTCGATCTTGTAGGCGGCGATCAAGTCGCCGTTGGGTTTGCTGCCTGTACCTCGATCCGAGCCGCCGGTGATCGAATACGCGCGGCGAGCGAACAGCATGTCTTCGGTGACCTCCCAGCGTACGCGTTCGACGCCGCTGGCCGTGCTCACTCCCACCAACTCCTGCGACTCCGAAGCATCGACGACGAAGTTTCGCGTCAGGAAGACGGGATTATCGTCGGCGTCTCGCACGTCCCCGATGAAGAACGCCTTGGACAATGCGTTCGGCTGGACCCGGTTGATGGTGGGTCTTTCTACTGCACAACTGACGGAGGCAAGTGCGCTCAGCGCGACGAACGAGCGGGCGAGATGGCGTGATGACATGAACATTCCTCGAGCGCGCCACGGGGCGCCGGATCAGGGTACGAGGGATCCCAGGCTTTGCCGACCCAATTCAACGTCGGGTTAGCCACACTTCAAGGTTGAAACGAAGTTCGAACCCGGTGGGCGAGATGAACGTCCCCTCCCATCCCACAAACACGCTTCCTCCAGGCCCTTGCCCGGGTGTTTCGCCGCGGGCGCTAGAGCAGACATCGAAACCGGTCGCGTTGGGCAAAACGCGCGCGAAGCGGGGAAGGCGCCGTTGTTTGGCCGCGGTTCTGGATGTATCTTTCTCGATCGTTCGCCCGTCGTGCCGGTGGCGTCTCGGGTTTGGCAGAACCGTTCCCAGTGCGACTCACGTCCAGTGGCCCGCCTTTTGGGCAGCCGCGTCGACTTCGCGGATGCGTGGACCGACGGTTTCTCTGTAGACGCGCTCGTTGTCCGGGTCGAAGTCGTCGAGGTCGAAATCCTCTGCGACCTCCAGGGTGACGGCGAGGATTCTCAGGAACATCGCGAACGAAGACGCGCAGAGTTTCGGTTGCCAGACCTCGGTGCCGCTCATTGCCGTGTACACTGGGCTGTCACCCTCGGCGTCGATCTGGGTGGTGTCGATGAAGTACGGATCACCCAAGAGTCCGCTCCGGGCGATGACGAACCAAGACGGTCGCCAACCGCGACGGGTAGGTTTGGTGATCAGCTGCCCCTGGGCATCGAGGCACAGGTCGGCCTGTTCTGCGACCAACTCCGCGGCGGGCACGAACTGCACGCGTTCCGCGGGGGTCGTGGTTTCGACGCTGAGCGGATTGCTCTCGGTCAGGAAGTCCAGATACCTGCGCGGCAGCGCGAACCGTTCCTTGAGCAGGGCTATCGTCTTCGGCTCTGCGCTTCCGAAGTGCGCATCCAAGCCAAGCTGTTTGAGTGACTCTTTGAGAGCGGAGATCGATTCGGTGAGATCGCTGTCCACGGGCGGCTACTCGCTGTTGTCAGTCTCTTTTGAGGAACGAGAACGTAGCGTAACCGGGAACCGGCGGGGCCAGACTTTTTGTCACCGGGCCCGGGTTTCGGCCGCCAAGCCCGCGCCTGCGCTACGTCGCGTGTGCACGTTACGCGGATACCCGTTGCAGGTCCTTTTGGAGCTCCTTGACGAGCTCGGGGGGGGCCACTCGCATCGCTTCTTCGACGTACCTGCGAGCGTCCTTGTGACGGTCGCGGCGGTTGGCGACCTCGGCCAGCAATCGCAGGACCTCGACCCGTTCCTCACCCTTTTCTTCGGTGCTGTCCAGCGCTTCGAGCAACACCCCCTCGGCGTCGGAGTAGTGCGCCCGACGAATTAATACGCGTCCGAGGCGACGACCGAAGATCGCGATGGCTCGCATCGGATCCTCGAGCTGCCCTCTGAACAGTTCCTGTCGAGCGATCTCGAGGGCGTTCTTGAGCGCGTTGGTCTCCGACTCTTGATCGCCGCGCGCCTGAGCGCGGGCCGCCAACTGTTCGATGTAGAACAGCGCCGACATCGTGTCGGACGCGCCGGACGCGTGTTCGGCGAGCACCTCCAGAGGAGCATCCTGATCCTGGAACAGCTCGAGCGCGCGACGATGCAAATCCTTGCGCGCCTCGACCGGGATCGAGTGCAACGTCATGTCGTGAAACAGGGGGTGCCACAGCGAGTGGCTACCATGTTCACTCGTGCGCACGAGTCGGAGTTCGTTGAGCCGTGCGAGCGTCGAGTCCGACACTGGTTCGTCGAGCATCCGACCGATCAACTCGCCCGTCACGTCATCGCCCAGGACGGCGAGGACTTGGATGTAGCGGCGGTGTAGCGGGTCGAGCGTCGCCAAGCGTTGCGCGACGAGATCGCCCAAGCGGCCCGGTGCCTCCTGCCCGCCGTCCAAACCGAACGCCAATACCTGTTCGACGTAGAGCGGGGGAATACCCCGGTTTCCCACCTCGGCCAGGCTGACTGGCTGTCGATGGCCAGACGCCTGACGCAGGAGCTCCGTCGCAACGTGTGCCGGCAGTCCGTTGAGCACCCGGAGGTTGGCATCCTCCAGTTGGGCCGCGAATGCCGGGTGGTAGGCGAACAAGAACAGCCCGGACCCGTCGCTCATGCGGGCGCAATCGGTGAGCGCTTGACGGCTCACGCCATCGACGCGTTGGAAATCGTCGACCGCGACGATGGGCGTCGCTTGAAAGTCGCGTTCGGTCTCCGCGAGCGCCCACGACAGCAATTTGGCGAAACCTTCGCGGCGCGCGGCAGGGGCGCGTTGCTCGCCGTCTGCCTTGCCGTCGAGATCGTCGAGGGCGGCGAGCTCCTCGGGATGGCCATTGCCCAGGCGCTCGCGTGCATTGCCGAGTAGCTGGCGCAGGATCGACCGTAACACGTGACCGGAAACCTCTGCCCAGTACGAATCCGGTCGCGCCAACACCGTGGGGTGGCCCGAGTTTGCCGACGCGGCTAGAAACTCCCAAACGAGTCGCGTTTTGCCGGCGCCAGGTTCACCTACGAGTTGCGCTACGACGCGTCGACGCCGCGCCGCTCCCAGCTGGTCTTGCAGCCACGCCATCTCTTCGCCGCGGCCCAAGAAGGGGAGCGGACGATCGGCGGCGTCGGGTTCGGCGCGTTTGCTCGTTGGCAGTGGCTCACCGCACTCGAGGCAGAAGCGTCCGGTGGGTACCACCGACTTGCAAGCGCCGCAGACGGTGGTGCCCACTGGTCGGGAGTTGGCGCTCGAAGTGGCGGGCGTTCGCACGCTATGAGTGAGACAAGCGTCGAGTGCGTCGGCGAACTGGTGCGCATCGCCGAAGCGGTCGATGGGCGACTTCGCCATCGCTCTGAACGTGACCTGAACCAAGGACTCCGGGATCTGTCGATAGGGTGCGACACTCCTCGGGTCTGGTACCGGGTTGTTGATGTGCATCAACACGACCTGCGTGGGGCTGTCGCTCTCGAACGGCAACCGACCCGTCAGGAGCCAAAACAACACGACCCCGACCGCGTAGAGATCGCTGCGGCCGTCCAGCGGATCTCCGCGGCCTTGCTCCGGCGACATGAAATCGGGAGTACCGCAGACGATGCCGGGCATCGTGATGCCGCTTTGGCCCTCGGCCTTCAGCTTCGCGAGGCCAAAGTCGACCACCTTCACGAAATCGCCGCCCCGGCGCATGGGCTCGAGGACGATGTTTTCGGGTTTGAGGTCGCGGTGGATGATCTGCAGCTCGTGAGCCTCACCCAATGCCAACAAGACTTGCTTGAGGACGTTGATGATGCGCGGGATCTCGAACGGCCCCTCAGTGTTGTTAACCTGTGCCAGGTTGTGGCCGCGCAGGAACTCCATCACCAGATACGGCTTCTCGTCGTCGAGCTTTCCAAAGTCGATGACGCTCACCGTATTGGGGTGATTGAGCTGGCTCGTGGCTCGGGCCTCGGTCAAGAACCGGGCGAGTGACTTTTCGTCCGCCAGGAGGTGCGGGTGAATGACCTTGACCGCGACGGTGCGGCCGAGCGTTCGTTGCTCGGCGCGATAAACGCGGCCCATCCCGCCGACGCCCAGTAGGTCCAAGATTTGGTAACCCCCAGGCAGCACCTTGCCGACCATCGGATCTTCGTTTTTGAACGATATGGCCCCGATGGGAAACCCGCACTGCTGACAGTAGTGCGAGTTGGCGTCGCACAGCGCGCTGCAGTGCGGGCAAGTTTTGGTGCCGAGAAGTGAACTCATTGAATCCGGGGAAGGCGGCGGTACCGAGCGAGCAGTATCGCAGCTCTGCATTTGACGGGCAAGCCAGCTTGCCTTCCGTGATCCACGGCCAGTCAGCCCAAAGGCGCTAGGTGTAGGCGTTCCGGCGCACGACGTGTGGTGGTGGGCGCGGTTGGCGGCAGATAGGTTCATTGAAAGCCGAAAGCGAAGTCGGAATTTCGTGTGCAAACAGAGACACGAACCGTCGCAGTCGCGTGGGGCGATCGGCGGCCGGGTGGGACCTATTTACGACCCACCGCTGGGTTGGGGCTTTGGATCTGGCGTTGTTTTGCCGGTCCGGTTACTGTTCAATCATGTCCGGAGCTACCCCCCTTGGCGAACTGCTCGTTCGCGTTGGGTTCGTGACCCAAGACCAAGTCGATCGAGTACTGGCCGAGCAGGCCGCCGCAGCCAATCGCGAACCGGCGGGTTCGGTGCCGCGTTTCGGTGAGCTGCTGGTAGCGGAGGGCTTGTTGAAAGACGCGCAGCTCACCCAGGTACTGAGCCAGCAGCTCAGTGTTCCGTGGGTGTCGCTCAAGCACATCGAATTCACACGGACGTTGTTGGACCTGGTAGCCGTGGACGTGGCCGAGCGTTACCGCGTCCTTCCGATCCACGTTCGTCGGATTCGGGGCTTGGGTAACGTCCTCTACGTAGCCATTGCAGACCCTCTCGACCGTGAGGCGCTGAGCGCCGTCGCGGACGCCAGCGGCTTACCCGTGCGACCGATGATCGCTTGCCAACGCGACATCGCCATCGGTCTGCACACGTATTACGGCGTGGAAGTGCCTGGGCTGCCCAGCGCCGATGAGGTGGCTGACGGCATCGAATCGATCAGCCCCGAGCCGCTGTCCGAAGGGTCGCCATCCTTGCGCTCCCCGCCGCCGCTCAGCCGCCGTGCAGGGCCCCGCTCTCAACCGACCGTCGACCGGCCCTCACAGCCGACCGAACTCGCGTCCTGAACGAACGCCGCTCAACGGGGAAGAAACGACCTTTCCCACGCGCTTGTCGCGGCGCGTTCGTCATTGCTGGAGTCGGGTTGTCGCAGTCGAGTCTGGAGCGAGTAGTGAGTGGCCGCGGCAGCCGCGGTGTCTGCTGGCGTCATTGCACACTCCTCCGCGCCGCGGATGTGTTGCAGGAGATCTGTGGTGTAGCACCCCGAGGCGAACGCCGGAGACGTCAAGGCTGCGCGCAGTTGCTCGCGGTTCGTGGGGAGACCGCTCAACACCAGTTCATCTAGCGCCGCCACGAGGCGCAACCGTGCCTGTTCACGTGTCGCGCCGTGTGCGCACAACTTGCCGAGCAGTGGGTCGTAGAAGCTCGTGACCTCGGTTCGTGGCATCAACCAGTGATCGAAGCGGATGCCTGGTCCTGCGGGTTGCCGCAAGAGCTCGAGGTGACCGATACTCGGACGATAGTTCGCCGCCGGGTCTTCGGCGCACAAACGCGCTTGGATGGACCAACCTCGTGGCTCCCAGGGCGCCAGCGGGGCGATCGACTCACCGCGGGCGACCCGCACCATCCACTCGACCAAGTCGAGGCCTGACACCATTTCCGTGACCGTGTGCTCGACCTGGAGTCGAGTGTTCATCTCGAGGAAGTAGAAGTTCTCTTCCTCGTCGACCAAGAACTCCAACGTCCCGACGGAAAAGTAGTTCACCGACTTTGCCAACGAGATCGCGGCGCGCGCAATCGCGGCGCGTGTCTCGTCTGACAGGTTGGGTGCGGGGCTCTCTTCGAGCACCTTCTGGTGGCGGCGCTGTGCCGAACACTCGCGTTCACCCAAGGTGACGAGATTGCCGTGCTGATCTCCGAGCACCTGCGCTTCGATGTGGCGCGCCGCAAGGATGGCCTTCTCCAGGTAAACGCGGCCCGAACCGAAGGCCCTGAGCGCCTCGCTTTGTGCCCGAGCGAAGGCGTCCTCCAGCGTCGCTTCCGAGTTAACGAGCCGCATCCCTTTTCCGCCACCACCGGCGGAAGCTTTGATCATGAGCGGGTAGCCCAAACGCGCTGCCGATGTTCGCGCCTCCTCCAGCGTTTCGGCTGGACCGCCGGGGATCAACGGCACGTTGGCGCGACGCGCCAACTCGCGGGCCTCGATCTTCGAACCCATCTGACGGATCGATTGGGGGGACGGACCGATGAATGTCAGCCCCGCCTCCTCGCAGGCTTGGGCGAAGTCTGCGTTCTCCGAGAGAAAGCCGTACCCCGGAATGACCGCGTCGGCGCCCGACTCGCGTGCAGCATCGACGAGTCGTGAGATATTCAAGTAGCTCTCCGCGGGGGCACTGCCGCCGAGCGCAACCGCTCGGTCGGCGAGCCTCACGTGTGGGCTGCCGGCATCGGCGTCGCTGTAAACGGCGATGGGAGACAACCCCATCACGCGCAGGGTGCGCATCAGGCGCAGTGCAATTTCGCCGCGATTGGCGACCAACACTCGTTGAAGGGGCATGGGTGGGCTCGATGAGGCAGCCGGATCGAGGCCGCGACTCGACCCTAGGCGCAATGCTCGACGGCTGCAAGCCGTTGACCGCTTTGGCCGTCGCGTCTGTGTCTCACGCATCAGTGAGGCGGCCAGCGGTGGGTCGGGCTCCGTGAGGCACCCACATCGAACAGCGCTTAATGAAGAGCGAGTTGGTCAGGCTGGGCCGAAAAGTTCAACGAGGATACGGACCGAAGTGGAAAGCCGCACTCTCCGCGGTCCAATCTGGCCGACGGAGGGGACCACGGACCGGCTCGGGAATGTGTCGAAAATACAAGCGAATGTTGTACAGATTAGGTCTGTTTCTACCGTTTGGGCGGTGTATAACCGCGCCTATCAGGAGGATCCAGAGTGACCATTAGACAACCTATCGTTGTAGCCCTCGCCGGAGCATTGTTTGGTGTTGCGTGCGGCGGGGCAGCTATTCCTCAAGACAAGCTCACCTCGGCAGAAGCTGCCGTGCGCGCGGCGGAGGTCGGAGGTGCGCCCGAGAACCCCAAGGCCGCACTTCACTTGAAGTACGCACGCGATCAGATCGCCGAAGCCAAGAAGTACATCGAGCAAGAAGAGAACGAAGTGGCGGCCGCTCTATTGGACCGCGCGGGCGTCGACGCAGAGCTCGCGCTCGCATTGGCTCGCGTCGAGAACGCGCGCGCAGAGGCAGCAGCGGCCTTGCAAGAGGTTCAAAAACTCAAGGAGCGTCAAGCCGACGCGCCCTGAGCGCCAGGCTCCGTTTCGTTTCTGTGAAACACTCGAGATTATCATGAGAAGCAATACCATGAGCAAAAGCACGGCATCCTGGACGTCACTCATCTCGGCATTGGCGCTGACCATCGGCTGCGGCGCGGATATGGCACCACGCGAGCTCTTGGACGCGCGCGACGCTTACAACAAGGCGCAGGCCGGCCCGGCGTCGCAATTCGCGTTGGCGGAGCTGGAGACCGCAAAACAAAGCCTGAAAGAAGCGGAAGCTTCGTTCGAAGACGGCGAAGAGCAAGCTACCCGTGACCTCGCCTACATCGCCGAACGCAAGGCCCAACTGGCGCACGCTTCGGGCGAGTTCCACAAGGCCAACCAAGACCGCGAAGCAGCCATCAAGGCACGTGAAGACGCCCGCGAGGGTTTCCAGCGTTTGACCGAGCGCAAGCTGTCGGACGCACAGAAGGCGCTGGAGGAGACGGCACGACAGAAGGAAGAGGCCCGCAAGCGTGCGCAGATGACCGAAGCGGAGCTCGAGGCTGAGAAGCAGCGCCGCATGGAGGCTGAAAAGAAGGCCGCCGCAGCACTGGCCAGCCTGGAGCAGCTCGCCAAGGTCAAAGAAGAGGCACGCGGCGTCGTGATCACGTTGTCCGGCGGCGTGTTGTTTGCGACCGGGCAGAGCGAGCTGATGTCGATCGCCCGCTCCAAGTTGGACGAAGTCGCCAAGGCGCTGCAAGACCAAGGTTACAAGAAGATCACCGTCGAAGGTCACACCGACTCGCGCGGTAGCGACAGCGGCAACTTGGAGCTCAGTCGCCTGCGTGCCGAAGCTGTACGGGCGCATTTGGTCAGTCGCGGGATCAAGTCGGATCTGATCAGCGCAGTGGGCATCGGCGAGGCACGACCCGTAGCGTCCAATGACACGGCGGAAGGGCGCGCCAACAATCGTCGCGTCGAGATCGTCGTCGAACCCGACCGCTGAGGGGTGGCCGGGGCCGAAGTCGGCCAGCGGATGCGAAGGGTCGCCAGGTGGCGGCCCTTTCTTATTGTGCGGAGCGTCGGCTGTCGACGAACTGCCGCGGTTCGAAACCCGACGTGCCCCGCGTCGTCGATCAGAGCCCGGGGTTGCCGCGCGGCGACAACGGTGCCGGAACCGGCGCCGTGGGGCGCGTGGTGTCGACGATGCTTTCGAGCCACTCGGTCTTGGGCCGCAAGCGATGCCAAATCGTGCGCCGCGGCGTGCGTTGAGTTTCCACGCGCCAATAACGCACGGTGGGACGACCGGCGTTGCCGAGGACTGCGATCGGGAAGCCGGTCATCGGATCACTCTCGTAGATGAAGAAGGAGTGGTAGTGCTGCTGCCGTCTGTCCCATGGCGTAGGCCCGCGGATCACGACGATGTCGCCAGGCTGGTAGTCGCCCGCATGGGCGGCGAGGTAGGCCGGGAACCGCGCGTCCCCCAAAGCGATCCGCTCCGACTCTGGCAGGTCGAGCACTTCGAACTGGGTAACCTGCTGCCGTGCATAGTCGACGAACACTGGAACGCGGCGTAATTCGTCCCGCATCGGCACTTTGATGGCGTCGAAATCGAGCTTGCCGATGTTGCGGCCCGGAGGTTCGCCCTTGGGTCGGTACCAGGTGCCGCTCGTGCGCTCGAAAGTATCGGTCAAGAAGTCGACGCAAACCTGCGGTACGATCGGTCGCCCCTGAGCGTCGAACACGAAGTACCGATCACCATTGAGCGCAAAGCTCGACCGCCGAAGCGAATACGCGTGGCGCCAATTCTGCCGCAGCTTGCCGTCGAGTTGGAGGCCCCACTCGCGCTTGGGCTCGTCGAAAGGGAGCTTCTCTGCGACTTCCTCGAGCATGGTGGTGCGGAGCTGTTGCACCAAACCAAAGCGCTTTGCAGCGCCGTCGCGGTGTGCCTGCAGAGTCAGCTCGTGGCCAGGTGGGACGAGCTCGCAGTCGAGCTCAATGTGTGGACCGCTCGCCGCGAGCAGGGTGGGTACGGTGGTGGAACCGTACAACAAGTCCGCGACCATCGCCGTGGACGTCGCATGTTTCACGGAGGCCCGATCGAAGTGGAGTCTAGCCCGCAACGCGCGGAAGTCTCGCGCCAAAGACGAGGCAGGGACCGGACCGTGGCCGAGCTCGTCGAACAACAACAGGGTGACTCGTTCGCCGGCGTTGGGACCGTCCTGGTAGTAGTAAAATCCGCGCCGACGTTCGGCGTGCATGAGCAATTCGCCACGGCGGATCCAGATCGAGTCGTGTGCAAACAATCGCTCAATCGTTATTCCGGTAACGAGAGCACGGGCCAAGTTGGGGTTGTCCGCGTATAGGTAGCCGCCTCGAAGCAACACTTCCCGTCCAACCTTGGGGGCTTGGGCAAAGACCGGCGCGAGCCGCGTCAAGACATCGACCGGGAACTTGGTCTCGTTGATTTGCTTTCGGTAGCGAGCCACCGGTACGGAAACCTCTTCTGGTCCGTACTGCGGCGCGTCGACGAACCAAACGGGTTCGGCTTTGCTATCGGTCAACACCTGCAAACGCGATGCTTCGAGGGTCGGCGCTCCGGGCAGTCCCGGCTGCCGCAGCAGGTCCTTCATTCTCGCCTCACAACTCGGCGGAGGTTTCGGTGTTTCACTCGCCTGGGGCGGGGGCGGTTCGGAGGTGGTCGAGGCGATTGGCGCTGCGCTCGTGATGGCGGGAGCAGGCGGAGCCGACCGGTGCTTACGCGGTTGGCAGGCAAACGTTGCAACCAGCCCGGTCAGCCCCAAGACCAGGGCCATCAACCGAGCACAAAGTGGCGAAATAGCAACGCTTCGCGTTGCTCCACTCGTCGCCGTCACGTGCGTCGTTGACCGCGAGCGTCGCGTCGTGGTTTGACGCGACGCTGCTCGGCGCGAACCTGAACTGGGTGACTTGGGCAGAGCCATGGGCGAGGACGAGACCTTGGAAACAGTTACAGCGATTTCGGTGGCCGAGCTCGGACGGCGGTTGCGGGTGGCGGTGGAACAGACGAGCGCTGGGCACTGGGTAGAGGCGGAGTTGGGTTCCGTTAAACCATCGGCCAGTGGACACGTTTATCTTACCCTAAAAGATGAACGCGAGGACGCGATCGTCGAAGCCGTGATGTATCGAACCGCGGCACAACGGGTTGCACGTCACCTGTTTCAAGGTTCCAAAGTACAAGTATGGGGAAAGGCCACGGTGTGGGTTCCTCGCGGTCGGCTGCAATTCGTGGTGGAACGTTTACGTCCCGCGGGACGCGGAGCGTTGCTCGAGGCGCTCGAACGACTGAAGCAAAAGCTGGTGCGCGAAGGACTGTTCAGTTCGGAGCGCAAGCGTCCGCTGCCCCCGCAGCCCAAGGTAGTTGCGGTGGTTACCAGCGCCCACGGCGCGGCCTGGCACGACGTCCGCACGGTAGCCATGCGTCGAGGCGCCGTTCGTTTGATCTTGGTCCCCGCGTTGGTCCAAGGCGAGGGCGCGCCGGAGAGCATCGTTTCGGCACTCACGGCTGCGGCACGTGTTCCAGGAGTGGACGTTGTGATCGTTGGGCGCGGGGGCGGTTCGCTCGAGGACCTGATGGCCTTCAACGACGAGCGGGTGGTGCGAGCCGTCGCGGCCATGTCTTGCCCGGTCGTTAGCGCGGTGGGACACGAGGTCGACGTAAGCCTGTGTGATTTAGCCGCGGACAGGCGGGCCGCCACGCCGTCCGAGGCGGCAGAGCTGGTCGTGCCGGATACGACGGAGCTTCATCGTCGGCTCCTCGACGATCGCACCAGGATGGTGCGCGCGATGCGTACTCGATTGCTCGAGGACCGCCAAATGCTCCACAGGTTGCGCGTTGCTTTGTCGGATCCACGGTTCGTTCTGGCGGAGAAGCAACAAGAGGTCGACGAGTGGAGGATGCGTTTGGAACGAGTGGCTCGTCGACTCACTCAACAGCCGCGGCGCACGCTCGCGTCACTGGACAGACGATTGGCCAACCGCCATCCGCGTGCGGTGATGAGCCGTTCTCGCGCGGCTTTGGAGCCGTTGCGACAGCGCCTGAACGGCCTCGTGTCCAAACGGATCGTGGCGGGCCGTTCGCAGTCGTCGGTGCTCGAGGCTCGGCTGCGAGCACTCAGCCCGCTCGCCGTGTTGAGTCGGGGTTACGCCATCACACTGACGCATGATGGCCGCGTGGTACGTCGTAGTTCGGACACCCAAGCCGGAGCCGCGCTGCGAGTCCTGCTCCACGAAGGGGCACTCGCCGTCCAAGTCACCAGGGTGGTCGCTCCAGACGACGTCGATGACGAACCTTGACACGCCGAGCGGCTAGCTCGACCTTAACCCCCAGAGCTCAGTTCAGTAGAACCGAACTCTGCAATGTAGCAGTCCCACCGGCTGATAGCCGTACAAGTAGTGATTCGAACGCCCTCACACCTGGGGCGGCCATCGCGGTAAGGTCGACACAGCCGAACCGTGGGTTCGAGATCCGATTGGACCGAGAAGGGCGAAAGGCTTGGACCAAGTGGCCTCCGTGCGGCGTGGTCCGAGGAATTTTCCAGGCCGGTGCGCAGCGCGGTTCGCATTTGCCGAGCGACCGGGTTATGAGAGCCCCACATGGTCAGTCCGCTCAAGTTTGGTCTGCTCGGTCATCCAGTTGGACATTCGGTCTCGCCGGCAATTCATCAGGCCGCCTACGACGCGTTTCGGCTGCCTCATGTTTACGCGTTGTGCGATTGCCCCACTGAATTGGACGTCGACGCGCAGGTGGCTGCGTTGCGGGCGGGACATTGGGCGGGTCTCAACGTAACGGTGCCTTGGAAACGTGTCGCGATGCGTTTGGCAGACCGCGTCGACTCCTCGGCCGCGGAGACCGGCGCAGCGAACGTGCTCGTGCGTGAACCTGCTGGGAGTATCGTCGCCCACAACACCGACGCGCCCGCGCTCGGCAGATTGCTGGAAGCCGGAACGACCGGGGCCGTGCGCCGCGTCGGGCTGGTCTTGGGCAACGGAGGGGCCGCTTTGGCGGCTGTAGTGGCAGCCAAGCGCGCGGGCTGCAGCACTGTGTTCGTCTCTGCGCGTCGTTGGGCGCAAGGCAGCAAGACGTGGGAGTCGGCAAGCGAGTTCGAGAAGCTCGGCGCCACACCCGTTGCGTGGGGGAAGGCGACTTTGGGCGCCGTCGCTGGTCAGGTCACCTTGCTCGTGCAGGCGACCAGCGCCGGCATGCGCGGCGTCGGTGGCGGACCGGAGCTGGTGGCGGCGTTACCCTGGGACGAGTTGCCCAAGTCCGTGTTCGCATACGACGTGGTGTACAACCCCGAGGAGACGGAATTCCTCTCTGCCGCAGCCGCCCGTGGCCTGAGTCACGAGGGCGGGCTCAGCATGTTGGTGGGCCAGGCGGCGCTTGCCATCGAGCTTTGGTTGGGGATGACGCCGCCGCACGACAAGCTGATGGCGCGCGCACGTGCGGCGATCTTCGGGCACGGGGAAACGGCGTCGTGAAGATCAAGGTTTGGCCCTCGGTCGAGACGCACGGCGAGCTGGAACTCGCCGAGGCCGAGTGGCTCCACACCAACGGCGCCGGCGCGTACGCCATGAGCACGGTCGCGCTCATGCACACGCGACGTTTTCATGGGCTGTTCGTCGCGGCCTTGGATCCGCCACTCGAGCGCTACGTGGTCGTCAGTCATGCCGAGACCGTGCTCGAAGTAGGTAAACGGGCTTACAAGCTTTCGACCCACCAGTTTCCGGACGTCGCCCCTACGCCCGGCTTTCGGTTGCTCGAGTCGTTCGCTCAAGATCCGCTCCCGCGGTGGGTATTCCGTATCGGTAAACACCGGCTGGTGCGGCGGTTGTGTTTGGCGCGCGGCAAGAACATGCTCGTCGTTTCGTACACGTGGTACGGACGTTCGCCGGTCAAGCTGACCGTGAAGCCGCTGCTGCCGATGCGGCCCATCCACGATCTGCGAAACGAACACGGCGGCTTCATCCAGAAGGTGAACCTGAAGCCGCGCACCGTGACGATACAGCCAGTGCGCGAATTGCCACCAGTGGTCTTCGGTCACGAGGGGTTGTTCATGGGGTCGCCCGACTGGTGGCGTCGTTTCGAGTACTCGGAGGACATGCGCCGTGAAGTGCACTACCAAGAGGACATCTGGACGCCAGGCACGTTCGAGTTGACCTTGAACCCACACGAGCCGTGTTTTCTGACGGCCGCCCTCGAGTCCCTGCCGCCCGAGGAACCCGCCGCGCTCATGGCCGAAGCCGAGCAAGCCATTCTCGGTCTGGACCCTGGTACCGAACATTCGATCGTGGTCCGGGCGCTCACCATTGGCGCTGAACAGTATCGGGCGACGTTGGCGAAGAAGCCGACGGTGCTTGCGGGTTATCCGTGGCTCGGCCCCCGCCACCGCGACACGCTCGTGAGCCTGCCGGGCTTGTATCTATCGTTGGGGCTCATCGAGGAAGCCAAAGACGTCTTGCGGGGGTTGCTGGATCAATTCTCCGATGGCCTCTTACTCTCGTACCTGCGCGAGTCGTATCTGCCTCGAGCGCCCGTCAGCGTGGACGCGAGCCTGTGGCTCTTCGAAGCGGTTGGTTTGCTCGGGGAACGCTTGGCGGCGGAAGACACCTTCATCGAAGACGAGTTGTTCGACGTCTTGGTCGGCGTGTTCGAACGCGTTCACCGCACGCCTGGAGACACCGTGTACATCACGCCGCAGGGGCTGTTGGCGACGGACGGTGACGAGCCTCAGACGTGGATGGACTCGCGCTCCCGAGGCACCGTGGTCACACCGCGTCGAGGGCTCGCCGTCGAGCTACAAGCGTTGTGGGTGAGGGCTTGCGGGGTATTGCAGAAGTATGCCTCGCGTCGGGGAGACGTCGCTCTTGCCGAGCGCTGCAAGCAAGCGAGGGAGTGTGCCCTCGTCAGCTTTCGCTCGTTGTTCTGGTGCGCCGAAACCGGTTACCCGTACGACGTCGTTGACCCCATGATCGAGCACTTCGACGCATCGATCCGTCCCAACGCCGTCATCGCCTTGGCCGTGGAGCCCAGCTTGTTCGAGCCGTGGCAGGCTCAAGCCATCGTCAACCGCGCTCGCGAGCGACTGCTGACGCCGCGCGGTCTGCGTACGCTCGACGCGTCTCACCCCGCTTACGTTGGCTACTACGAGGGTGGCATGGAGGAGCGCCGCGCCGCCTACCACCAAGGGGTGGTGTGGGGTTACCTCACTGGCTTCCTCGCGCGAGCGGCGTTGCGTGGCGAAGCGAACAACTTCGAGCTGCAGGTCGACGTCCGCGATTGGCTCCTGAAGGTGGCGGAGAATGGCCCGGTGCTCGGGCAGATCGCGCAGGTTGCCAGCGGCGATGAACCGCACCGCGCCGGTGGCTGTCCCGCGCAAGCGTGGAATACGGCTGAGCTCTTGCGCGCCTTGAAGGAAGATCTGGGGTTGTGAGGAGTTCGCGAGATCTCAGCGCGCTTGGTTATCGACGCATCGTTTTGGCGCTGCTGACGCTGTTGCTCGTGCCTACGGTGCTGATGCTGGCGGTGGGAGTGATCTTGCTTTTCCTAGGGGAAGCCAAGGTCAACGTACTGATGGGGATCTTGGTGCTCGCGCTCAGCGGCGCCGCCGCGACCGGGGTGACGTTGGTGTGGGTTTTCGTTCGTCGAGAGGCCAACCTCTCCCAGCTGCAGAGCGACTTCGTGTCGAAAGTGTCTCATGAACTGCGCACGCCGCTCACGTCGATCCGCTTGTTCACGGAAACCCTCGCGTTGCGTCGCGCCGACCCGGACGCGACCAAGAAGTGTATCGACGGGCTCGAACGTGAGACCACCCGCTTGCAGGACCTCATCGATCGACTCCTCGACTGGGGCCGCATGGAGAGCGGTCGTCGCGAATTCGACGTCCGTCCTGCGGACGTGCACAGCATCGTCGCCGATGCCCTACGCGCTGTGGAGCCGCTGCGCGAGCGACTGGGAGCGACCATCGAAAAGAGCGTACCGGACAAGCTTCCCCTGGTTTGGGCCGAACACGCCGCGATGGTCGATGCCCTCGTGAACCTGCTCACCAATGCCTGCAAATACGGTGGCTCCCCCGCGCAGATTCGCCTCGAGGTTGGTACCGCAGGACAACGCCTGCGAATCGCCGTACAAGATCAGGGGTCTGGGATCCCCATCGCCGAACACAAGCGCATCTTTCAGAAGTTCTATCGCGTCGACGATCGACTCTCGAGATCTCAAGAAGGCAGTGGGCTGGGTCTGGCGATCGTCCACCACGTGATGAAGGCGCACAAGGGACACGTCGACGTAAAGAGCGCGCCGGGTCACGGCAGCACCTTCACGTTGAGCATCCCGATCGTGGAAGACAAAGCACAAGGTAGAGAAGATGGCCGAAGTTGAGCAGGCGATAGGCAACGGCAAGCGACGCCGGATATTGGTCGTCGAAGACGACTCGAGCATCAGCCTCGGGCTCTCGATGAACCTGGAGGCCGAAGGGTACGAAGTGTCGCTCGCCGAAGACGGCGAGATGGGCCTCGCCATGGGTCTCGATCAGGGGTTCGATCTGATCATCCTGGACGTGATGTTGCCCAAGCTGAATGGCCTCGAGGTGCTGCGCACGTTGCGTCAACGCGGCCGCACCATGCCGATCATCATTTTGAGCGCTCGCGGCGCCGAAATGGACAAAGTCATCGGGCTCGAACTCGGCGCGGAAGACTACATCACCAAGCCGTTCGGATTGGCCGAGCTCCTGGCGCGCGTAAAGGCCGTGTTGCGGCGTAACGCCATATTGCAGGCGAGCGAGGCGGACGAGCCCGACAACAGTGACACGGTCATCGCGACCGATCTCGAAATCCGTCGGGCCTCACGCCAAGTGCTCCGCGACCAAGCGCCGGTGGTGCTCACCGCCACGGAATTCGACGTCTTGTGGTGCCTCGTCCAGGCGGGCGGCAAGGTGTTGTCTCGCGACGAAATCCGCGCCTATGTGTGGGGCCCGACCCACCACGGCACGGTGCGGACGATTGACAACTTCATTTTGCAGTTGCGCAACAAGCTCGAAGCCGATCCTCAAGACCCCAAACACATCATGACCGTGCGTGGGGTCGGCTACCGGTTCAAGCTGTAATTCCGCGAAAAAAGCGCGTGCAGCGTCTATCACCGGTTGCTAGATCTGGGCCGTGGATCAGAGTCTCCTGCGCTCCTATTTTGCAACTGCCTACGAACTGCCGACCGAACACGGCGAGATCCGGGCGTCCATCGACGGCGAGTTGGTCTCCGATCCTCAGGCCCTGCCCGACCTGTTGCGGCAACCGTTCGCCATTCTGACGGCGTACAACCCACGTTCGATGTTGTTACCCCGCCGGGTGAACGAAGGGCGCCACCAGGTCCTGCGCGACCTTTTGATCTTGGGCTGCTACCGGGTAGAGCACTGTGTCGGGTACGACGACGAACCCGAAGGCGTGTGGCGTGAACCTTCCTGGTTGGTCCACGGCATCGACCGCGAGGAAGCAATCATCTTCGGGCGCGCGTTTCGACAGAACACGATCGTGTATTGCCGTGATGCTCGTCCCGAGTTGATTGTGACCGATCCCACGTGTGATCCGGTGGGCAAGACGTACCAAGGCAATTGGCGAGTACGCGCGTGAGACATCTGGCGCTCGGGTTTGGGCTAGGCGGCGTTGCCGTGATCGCGCTTGGCTCGATGTGGGCTGAGCGGCTCGCGGGCCCGTGGATGTGGAACCTGGGGTTTGGGCTGGGTCAGGTTTTGGCGCCGAGCGTCGAACAAGTTGCTCAGGCGTCGGAAGTCGATTGGAACGCCATCGAGCGCGACGTCGCCGCCAACGAAGCGCCAGTCGAAGGGCGTGACGGCACTCCCAGCAAAGGCGGCAAGAAGACGGCCAAACCCGCGAAACAGGCGGGCGGCGCACTGTTCGTGTCTGCCGACCGGGTTCTCTCGTTGTCCAAGCGGGCGCAGGTACCTGCGAGCCGTTACGTGGCGGCTTCGGGGAATCGCCCCGCAGGTTTACAGGTGGCAGGGGTGAGTGGGCTCGGCATTGGTGTCCAGGATGGGGACGTGCTCACCAAGGTGGCCGGTGCCGAGGTCCGGAGCAGTGCCGCCGTCATCTCCATCGTCCTCAAGCTGCGTGCGAAAAAGGCGCCTGCGATATCGGGCGAGTTCTGGCGTGGGCAGGAGCGGTGGCAGATCGTCTTCGAAATGCCATATCTCGAGCCCAAGCCGGGGCAGTCCACGCCGTCGACCTCTGGAGTGGGGCAGCCTCGCTCGCCCGCGCCCGTGGGCTCGGACAGCCAAGCCGAGCCGCCAGCGGCGTCGGGTTCGGTCTCCAAACCTTGACCACGACGACTCCGCACTTTACGAGTGCAGCCGAGAGCGCTAACTGTCGCGCCATGTCGCGAATGGTTCAGTGCATTAAACTTGGACGCGAAGCTGCTGGTCTCGACAAGCCGCCGTTCAAGGGCGAGCTCGGAGAGAAAGTTTTTGCCCACGTCTCCAAAGAAGCGTGGCGGTCGTGGCTCGAGCACTCCAAAATCTTGATCAACGAGTACCGTTTGGACCTGGTCAGCGAACACGGGCAGAAGATTTGGATGGGCGAGCTCGAGAAGTACTTCTTCGGGCCCGGTTCGGAGCTGCCGCCCGAGTTCGTTCAGAAGTAAAGTGCGTGCGACCGCGGGGCAGTCTGAGCTGAGTCACTGGCAGCGAGCGAGAGGCGGGGAGTAAGAACACGGTGTCCAAACTCGTTTTAGGCCTCAACACAGACCACGGTGATTCAGCCGCTGCCCTGATCGGTGAACGGGGCCCGATTGCCGCCATCGCCGAAGAGCGCATCAACCGGAAAAAGCACTGCGCCGACTTCCCCAGTGCGGCAATTCGCGAGGTATTGAAGATCGGCGGTGTATCGGCCGCGGACCTCACCGCCGTGGCGGTTGCCCGCAACCCGCGCGCCAACCTCCTCGGAAAGGTGCGCTTCGTCGCGCAAGACCCAGTGCGTCGGGCAAAGCTCGTGCGCGAGCGCATGAACGTTCACGGCGGCGTGCAGGGCACCTTGGCGCGAGTTGCGGCGGCGGTGGGGTTAGGGGAAGCGAACATCGGAGCCCGTCTGTATCGGGTCGAACACCACTTGGCGCATGCTGCCAGTGCTTATTATTGGTCGCCGTTCGAGCGAGCGGGGGCGTTGACCGTAGACGGCGCAGGTGACTTCGCCACGGCAATGTGGGCCAGCTGCGCCGGCAAGCGCATTCGCGTTCAACAACGCAGCCTTTGGCCTCATTCGTTGGGGGTCTTCTACACCGCGATTTGCCAATACATCGGTTTCGATCGATATGGCGAGGAGTTCAAGGTCATGGGGCTGTCGGCGTATGGCAAGCCGAGTTTCATGCCGTTGATGCGCAAGCTCGTGTTTTTCGATGCGGCGTTCGGCGTTCGACTCGACCTCAGCTACTTCCGTCACCACCGCGGCGAAGAACTGGAGCGCATCGACGACGGGGTAGTGACGCTGCCCGCGCTCTACGGACCGAAGTTGGAGGCCGAGCTGGGCCCGGCGCGAGATCGCAGTCGCGAGCTTACCGACCGCGACCGCGACTTGGCGGCTTCGATGCAGCTGCGCTACGAGGAGGTGTTCTTGCAGATGGTGGAACACGCCGTTCGTGTCACCGGATCGCGAAACCTCGTGTTGGCCGGCGGATGCGCGCTGAACTCTGTCGCCAATGGCCGCATGATCACCGAAGGCTACGTCGATCGTGTGTACGTTCACCCGGCGGCCACCGACGACGGCACGGCAGTTGGCGCCGCGCATTACGTGATGCACGAACGCTTGGGCGCTGACCGTGTATACGGTATCGGCTCGGCCTACTTGGGGCCCGAGTTCAGCGATGCCGAGATTTCGGCGGCTTTATTGGCCAACGGCCGTCACTTTGAACGTCTGTCGGAGGCAGACCTCATCGATCGGGCGGCCAAGGCGATGCAAGGCGGGAAGATCCTGGGTTGGTTTCAGGGCCGCGAAGAATGGGGGCCACGCGCGCTCGGAAACCGCAGCATCCTCTGCAATCCGGCCTGGCCTGGAATGAAGGCGACGCTGAATGCTCGAATCAAGAACCGGGAGTCGTTCCGTCCTTTCGCCCCAGTGGTGCGCCTGCAGGACCTGCCACGCGTGTTCGAGGGTGAACACGAGGTGCCGTTCATGGTGATCGTTTACAAGGTACGGCCCGAGTGGCGTGAGCGCATCCCAGCAGTGACGCACGAAGACGGCACGGGGCGGGTGCAGACGGTAGAGCGCCATCAAAATTCGCTCTACCACGACCTCATCACCCGCTTCGAACAACTCACCGGTGTACCCGTCGTGCTCAACACCTCGTTCAACGAGAACGAGCCCATCGTGCATCAACCGGCGGAAGCCATTGCGTGCTTCGAGCGAACACAAATGGACGCTCTAGCGATCGGTCCGTTTTGGCTCGAGAAATAGCTCCCGAGCTGCCCGCAATACGTCGAGGTTGCTCAAAATCCCCACGAGTTGACGGCTGTTTTCGGCAACGACTGGCACGGCGCCTGCCTTGGTCGCCAGGAATACGTCGATGGCTTGGGCAATGGGCTGGCCAGGGTTCAACCTCGGGAAGTCCTCGTTCATGACGCGGAATACGGCCCAGTCCAGCCTCTCTTTGACCTGCAGGTCGTCGGCTTGGAACCCGAGTGTCTCGCGTAGATCGTTCTGGGACACGAACCCCTCGAGCACGCCATCGTTGACGACGGGCAAGTGTCGGATGTTGTGTCGCCGCATGAGTTCGACTGCTTCGCGCACACGAGTCGCCGGCTCGACGACAGCCACCGGCTGGGTCATGAGGTCGCCAACGAGCACGGGTCCAAGCGTAGCGTGAGTCATGCCGAGGCCCCGTTTGGAACCACAAGCACTGGCGCTTGGCAATGCCTAACGACGTAGGCAGCCACGTTGCCCAGGAACCAGTCCGCTATGGGCGAGGAGCTACGCTTGCCCAAAACCACCCAATCGCAGTCGTGGCGCTCGGCGTGTCGCAACAGGATGGTCTTGGGGTCCCCGGATTCGACGCTAGTCGTCACGACCACCCCGGCAGTGTCCAGCGAGGCCAAGAACTGCGTCATCTGTTCCTCTGCGGAGCGCCGCATCAAAACGAACAGATCCGGATGGTCTGCGTCGACCGGCGCTGCCGGTTCTTCGCCTTCGGTCCGCGCATAGGGCGCGAGCCAAGCGTGCAACAAATGCACGTGGGCGCCGAAACAGCGGGCCAGCTCGAGGGCGTGATTGGCGGCGTTTCGGCTTTCCAGGCTGTAGTCCGTTCCAACTAGGATGGTCTTTGGAACGGGGGGCGCGGTGGGGTTCGGGTCAGTCATCGGGTCCAAGAGCGGTTCACGCGGGCGTGGCGTCAGAGTTTCCGGGGGCTGCGCTCGTCACGCAGAAGCTGCGGCTTCCGATTCCGAGGTGACCTTGACTGCCAGCACTGGACAAGGCGCTTGCCTCAAGACCTTCTCGGCGGTGGAACCCATGAGAAAGCGAGCTACACCGGTTCGTCCGTGCGTTCCTATCACGATGAGGTCCGGGCGTTCCGCCGCCGCGACGTCCAAGATCGTCGGTCCAGCGGGCCCGAGCATGACTCGCGCCGTGACGTTGGGCTGATCGGTGATTCCTACGCGACGGCAGAAGTTGGCGAGCTGTTCGCTGGCTTGCTTTTCGGCCTCGCTCACCAGCGGGGCCTCGAACTGCCCTGGAAACATCACGACACTGGGTGCGATGAACGCAGGCACGTCGTAGGTGTGGATGACGTCGACTTTCGCCCCGAGTGGGCCACTGATGGCCAAGGCCTGTTTGGCGGCGGCGGCGGAGCACTCGGAGAAATCGACGGGAACGAGGATCTTCTTCACGTTCGACATGGTTACCGCTTTTCTGGGTGAGTCTGTGGATGGGGCGAGATGAACCGAAACGTTTCGGTTACGGTGCATTAAGCAAACTCCAGGCCACGTTGAATTATTACACCACGGTGTCGGAGCCCCCAGGGTCCACAAGCTTGCGGGCCAAACCCAGCAGAGTTCGGTGAAAACGGTGGATCTGGGGCGGTGCGCACCTCGCTGCGATCTGGCAGCGTAGCTCCGCAACTGGTGCAAAAGAAATTACTATTGCGAGCTAAGTGCTGAATTCGAGAAACGAATTCTCCGCAAGGCAGCATCCCCAAGCGTTGCCCAACCCTCCCGAAAGCGCAGAGCGGAGTTACTCGCGCGAGCGGTGTCGAGCCTTGTTATGAGCAGACAAGCCCCCCACGTTTCCCCGGTTCTGCACTTCGTGTTCCTCGATGAAGCAGGCGGTTCACTCGAACCCGTGATGCGAGAACTGCAACAACAGGGTCACACGTGTGAGCTGGTCAGCGGCGCGCACGAACTCCAGACCCGGCTGGCGACGAAGGCCGGCTGCATCTTGGTGGCGGACACCGACCACGCCGAGAACCGTGACCTTCGAATCGTTCATCTGGCGCGCGCCGCGGCAAAGCCGCCGATCATCGCCCTCACCACGAGCCGACCTTCGATCGAAGGAGCGGTGCGCGCCCTCAAGGCTCGCGTCGACACGTACCTAATCAAGCCGTACGAGGTCGATGACTTGTTGACGGACGTCGCCATCGCGCTCACGGAACGTCGCGCGAGTTGGCTGCCCGAACCAGCGCCGGATAGCGAACCTCGCTCTTCCCGGCCGGCGGGAGAGGTACAACAGGTCAGGCGCCTCACGCGCCGCGAATACGAGGTGATGCAGCGCGTGTTGGTGGGCGATGACGTGTCGGCCATCGGAACCGTGCTGTACATCAGCCCGCACACGGTTCGAAACCACTTGAAGGCGATCTATCGGAAGCTCGACGTGCGTTCGCGCGTGGAGCTGGTGGTGCGTTTCGGCTCCTTCAAACACGAGCCCGCGTCCGCGCTGTTCTCGACGAACTGAGTGGCTGCGTGGGGAGAGCAACCCCCGCCGTCTCACCGTTGTTGCCCCTAGGCTGCCTTCGACGCCACGCGTCGCTCAGTCGAGCGGCTGGAACAGCTCCTCGACGTCGGCTTCCGACAACGAGTGGGCAGAACCTTGTCCCAAGATGGTGTCTGCGAGGTGCCGCTTGAGCTGCTGTAGACGCAACATCCGCTCCTCGACGCTGCCCGCGACGATCAGGTTGTAGACGAACACCGGGCGTTTCTGACCGATGCGGTACGCGCGATCCGTAGCTTGGGCCTGGGCGGCGGGGTTCCACCACGGGTCGTAGTGGATCACCGTGTCCGCGCTGGTGAGATTCAATCCTGTGCCACCCGCCTTGAGGCTGATCAGGAATACGTCGGCCTTGCCGGATTCGAACTCGTCGCACTTGGCTTGGCGGTCCGCCGTTTGTCCCGTCAAGATGATGTAGGGGAAACGCCGCTCCGTTAGGCCTTGCCCAATCAGTCCCAGCATACGCGTGAACTGCGAGAAGATGAGGATGCGGTGACCCTGAGCCAGCTGCGTCTCGAGGAGTTCCATCAGGAACTCGTACTTCGACGACGTCTTGACGGCGCGAGCCGCAGGGGAGTTGATGAGGCGCGGATCGCAACACGCCTGACGCAACTTCATCAGAGCGTCCAAAATCGGGATCGTCGAACCCGACAGACCCTTCTTGCGGATGACCTGACGCACCTCGTCGTGAGCGGCCACGCGGATGCTCTCGTAGAGATCGCGTTGGTCGCCGTCCAGTTCGACTGGGCGCACGAGCTCCGTCTTTGGCGGCAGGTCCTTGGCCACCGTGTCCTTCATGCGGCGTAGAATGAACGGCGCGACGCGGTGCCGCAGTTGAAGCAGACGCACCTCGTTGCGATCCTTCTCGATCGGTAGCTGGTAGCGATTGCGGAACGTTTGCACGTCGCCCAAAAAGCCCGGCATCAGAAAGTGAAACAGTGACCACAACTCGCCGAGGTTGTTCTCGACGGGGGTGCCGGTCAAACACAACCGATGGGTGGAGCGGATGCTGCTCACCGCGGCGTGCGCCTGGCTGCGACAGTTCTTGATCGCCTGCGCCTCGTCCAAGATCACCAGGTGAAAGTGCACTTCTTGGAAGCGCTCGAGATCTCGCAGCAGCACCGGGTACGTCGTGATCACGACGTGGGCGCGCGCCATCTTGGGGTAAAGCTCTTGGCGCTTGCTGCCCTGGATCGCCAAGACGCGCAGGAATGGCGCGAACTTCTTGATTTCGCGCTGCCAGTTGCCGATCAGGCTCTTCGGCACGATCACCAACGCCGGCTCTTGCATGCGGCCACGCTCTTTTTCGGTGGCGAGGTGCGAAATCGTCTGCAGGGTCTTGCCTAGGCCCATGTCGTCGGCCAGCACGCCTCCGACGTTGTTGTCGATCAGGTTTTGCAGCCAGTTCAGGCCTTCTTGCTGATACGGGCGCAGGCTGGCCTGTAAACCCGTTGCAGGCCTAACCTCGGGAGCGCGTTCAGTTGCCAACTTGCGGGCTTTTTCGACGGCCGAGGTCGTTCCCGTCCAGCGCAGCTTCTGTTGCTCGTCCTCGAAAGCGTCGGTGATCCCCGCGATTACCGGCAAGTCGGTCTCTTTGAACGCCGTTTTCTCGCGGCTTCCCGAGTACAGCTCTTCCAACACGTACAGCAACCGGCGCAGCCGCTCCGGGGGCAGCACCGCGTAGCGCGAGCCGTCGATGGGAATGGCTCGAAAGCGGGTGGGCGTACGAAGGATCGACTCGAGGCTCTCCGAATCGGACGATTCGTTCAGCATCTCCAACAGGCCCGCGAGCAAGTTGATGCGTTGACCGTCCACATCCAGCCCGAGTTCGAGGCTGAACCAGTTGTCGTTTTCTTCGTCTTCTTGGACGTTGGCGTACCACGGGGTCTCTGAAGCGACGACCCGGTACGGATAACCTGGGGCCACTTCCACCTCCCACCCCAAACGTTCGAGCTGGGGGACGGCGTACGCACTGAAGGAGCACAACGCATGGACGTTGTCGCTGATGTGCACGAGGTAGTCGGCGTTCGACTCGGAAACGTGCGTGCTCAGGCAACTCAGCTCCACGGCGCCGAAGCTCTCGAGGATACATTGGGCTTGGCGCTCGAGGGCGCGGTTGCGAGACACTCGCTGCAGACCTTGCGTCCCCGCGACGAAGAAACTCTCTTGTTCATCTGTGACGCGTAATCGCGTGGTGCCATAGGCGAAGCTCAGCGCGATGACCGCGACGTCCCGCTCATGGTGATCCTCGGTGGGACGTGACCCACGTTCGCCACGCGATCCGCCGCCCGAGCTTTGCCCGTCCACGAACAGGCGCTCGGTAAAAAGCCGAATGATGGGCTTTGGCGCTGGCGCCGGAGCTTCCGCTTCCGCACCAAAGGCTTGCCCGCTGGGGCTGTGGATCACACTCATGCCAACGAAGAACTCGGCTCGCCGACTCTAGTTACGAGCCTGAACGTATGAATACACCGAGAGAAAATGCTGTTTAGATGTGCAGGGCCGGGTTGTCGAAGGCAAAACACGGGGTGAACGGCCTTAGGTGCTCGGCTGTAGGCGCCGTGAACGGCTGAAACCGTTGAGGTTTTCGCCGATCGACGTTTACTTGTCGCGCTCTGTTCCCCAGCATGTTGGGCAGCGCCACTGGGCCCATGCCAACCTGTCGGGCAGCAGCGGACTTGGAGTACTCAGCGATGTGGTTCTATAATCGGGCGGCCAGTCGGTCGACAATGGCATTGGGCGTTAGCGGGGGAGCGAATGTCCGCTCGGCTGCTTGTTTCGAGTTAACATTGGGGGCCGCGGTCGGTTCCGGCGGACCCGCGCGCCGTTCCAATCTCCGCGGTGTTCGACCTGAATCGGCACAGCGACGCAGGGTACGTGTACGGATGCCCCGTACGAGTGTGGACGTGTGGGTATGGGTGTGGATACATAAGCGAGAGAGAAGATGGCACCATGAAGGCACTCATCGAGTTCATCGATCGCTACACCATCGACCCACACATCTACATCGTGGTGCCCCGGCAGCGACATCCAGGACGGTACGAGATCTTCTGGGATAGGGAGCATCAGCCCAACCGTTGGCGACTGCGTCTGGTCGGCGAAGTCAATTGGGAGCGCGTCTCCAGCGAGCGCCTGATTGATACGCTGCTCGACAAGGACATCGACGTAGAACGCGTAGATTATCAGCTGCGCAGCGTCGCGCTGTCTCAGGTGGTATTCGCGGAAGCGTTAACCCAAGAGGCGCGATGTCTGTTCGGGGTGGAAACGGTGGCGCGCGCGGTCGCCGACCACAACGCTTTTTTGGAGGAGCTGAAGCAAATTGTGAACCGTTATGCGCGCGGTACGCTACGGCCCATTGCCGGGGGTGGGGAGAGGTCTGGCGCCCGAGGTGGCCATCTCACGCTAGTAGCAGAGCGCTCTGGCTGATCGGTGGGATACTCCCGTAGCACAACAATCTGAATGCAGCGGAAACGGGTGTCGTCCCGGGACGCGGCCGCGAGAATTCCTGCCTTCGCGATCGCCCGATTGGAAATCGGCATATATGTTTCTGCAATGTTCAGAGTTTCCGCAGACGAGCGACACTCTAACCGTCCCACTTGGAGCGTACGTAGATGCGTGTCGGTGGCGTCGCGAAGTGGTTGGCTCTTGGGCGTCTTGGCCGTATCGGCGTGTAGTGGTGGTGTAGCGGGTTCGGAGTCGACGTGGGGGGGCGATGGTTCCGACACGTCGGACGTTACAGGTAACCCGTCAGGGCAAACCCCAGCCGGCGGCAACAATCCAGGGACGGACACCAACGGCGTTCCCGGAACCACGAGTCCCGACGGAACTCCCGTAACGCCGGGCGCCCCTGGTGTTGCACCCGGTGGAACGACTCCGGGCGCAGTACCCCCCGGTTCGACGTCTGGCGGCGGTGGAACCGACACCGGCAGTGGCACGGACACCGGCACCGACACGCTCGACCCGGACTCGTATCTCGTCCCGACCCGCATCCGCCGTCTCAGTAACCTCGAGTACGCAAACTCCATCCGCGCGTTGCTTGGCACCAGTGAAGCCTACGAGGCCTCGTTGCCGGCCGACGTCCGGCAGCGCAATTTCACCGTCAACCAAGCTCAGACCGTGAGTTCCGATTGGAACGCTGCGGTGGAGACGCTCGCCAAACAGGCCGCGGCCAAGGTGATCACGGACGGGGCGCTGACGCGCCTGTCCCCGTGCAGCGAAGCCAGCGACGCCTGCGCAACGCAGTTCATCGACTCCTTTGCGGGCAAAGCCTTCCGAAGACCAGTCGCCGAGGCGGAGCGCGCAGGTCTGCTTTCGGTGTATCAACAAGGGGCCGTCGAAGGGGGCTTCAATCGTGGCGCCGAACTGGTGATCGCGACGGTGCTTCAAGCCCCGTCGTTCATGTACTTGACGGAGTTGGGCGACGGCGCCGCGGTGAGCACGCTGTCGGGAGACGAGGTTGCGTCGCTGTTGGCCTACGTCACGACCAAGGCTCCCCCCGATGCACAGCTTGCGGAGGCGGGTCGCTCGGGCGCACTGGCGGACGCGGCTGCGCGCGGACAACACGCACGCCGATTGCTCGCTACGGAACCGGGCAAAACGACGCTCGAAGATTTCATCGTCGAGTGGTTCACGTCCGATTGGGTGTTGAATGCGTCCAAGGATAACATTCCCGAGTTCAACCAGCAGCGCAGCGGCCTCTACGACGAGAGCCGGAACTTCGTTCGGACCGTGATCGACAATCACCAAGGTGACTTCAAGACGTTGCTCACGGCAGACTTCACGGTGGTTACTCCCGAGGTGGCCTCGTATTACGGAATCGGCGGAAGTGGACAGGTCTCTCTCGCTGGCACTCCTCGCCTTGGTATCACGACCGCGGCGGCGTTCCTCGGCGGGCACTCGTCGCCGACTCACTCGAGTCCGGTCAAACGCGGCGCGGCGTTCATGCGGCAGGTGTTGTGTACAGACCCACCGGACCCTTCGACCGTGAACTTGGTCGTCGCGGCTCCGGCGCCCGATCCCTCCAAGTCGACGCGCCAGCTGTTCGCCGCGCACAGCGCCGACGCAACGTGTCAGGCTTGCCATCAATTCATCGATCCCATTGGTTTTGCCTTCGAGGAGTTCGACGAAGGAGGCCTCGTTCGACAAGGCCCGGAGGACAACAACGGTTACCCCGTGGACGCTTCCGGCACCGTGACGATTGGCGGTCAGACGTTCACCTGGACCAATGCTGCGGACTTCCTCACCCAGGTTGGCGACAGTGACTTGGCGCGACGGTGCGTCGCGAGGACGGCGACTCGCTTCGGCTTCGCCTGGACGAATTCGGCGACCGAGCTCAAGTTCGTCGAAGAGTGGAATGCAATGGACTCAGCGCAACAGACTCAGATTGGTGAAGTTTTGGTCAAGCTCATCGAGAGCGACTTGTTCGTTCAACGAAAGGCGCAGTAATCCCCATGAGCAACTCTCGTTCCAACCTCTTGCGTCACCGTCGCTCTTTCCTCAAGGCGGTTGGTGCCTCGGCCGCGGCGTTCCCCTTCTTCCGTTTGATTGAGCGGTCCGCCGTGGGTCAGGACGCCGGCTTGTCTCGCCTGATCACGATGTATCACCCGCACGCGGCGTCGTCGCCGTTGTTCAAGATGCAGAGTGGTGAGTCGGAGACGAGCTTCTCGTTGACTTACGCCGACAGCGTGTTGTCACCGCTCGAGGCGCACAAGTCTCGCTTGGCGATCATCGAAGGTTTGGACCTGCTCCACGCCGGCGGGCACGACGCCCCCAAGACGATCTTCGCCGGGAGCAATGGTACTTCGCCAACGATCGATCAGTACCTGGCCGTCGACAAGGGGCTCGGCGATTCGACGGTCGTCACGAGCTTGTCCGTGTCGGTCGGCACGGGCGACCAGAGCGCGGCGCCCGACGTGATCTCGCTTGGCGCAAGCGGCGCGGTGATTCCCCAGATCTCGAGTCCCGCCAAGGCCTTCGACAAAGTGTTCGGCAGCTTCGCGCCGATGACCGACGCCAACGAAACCTCGGGCACCAATTACGCCTACGAGCAAGGCAAGAGCTCGCTCGACTTTTTGCGTGGCGACATCGAGCGCATCCGTTCACGTCTCGCGGCTCCCGAGCACTACAAGCTCGACCAACACTTGACGGCGCTGCGCGACATCGAGAAGCGGTTGGACGCCATTCACGGTTCAGCGGGTGGCGGCGGTGGCGGCGTCTCGGCGTCTTGCACCGCTCCGACGCGGCCGCCGGTCTATCCGAGCTACAGCACTTGGAACAACGGCGGCCCTCACGCCGACGAGGACCACAACCTGCACATCGACATCATCACGGAAGCGTTCGCGTGCGACATCACGCGGTTCGTCTCGTTCTTCCAAGGGGACTTGAGCCGCGGCGCGGTGGCTGGGTCCGGCTACGAGAACGAACAGGGCTACACGCTCTCGACGGACGTCCACAACGACGCCGCGCATCAATACGCTCCGGCGACGCGCGCGACGTGGGTCAAACTCGGTGTACAGAATCGTTATAGCTACGGCAAGTTAGCGCGCCTGATGGACCGCTTGGTGGAAGCGGGGCTCATGGACGACACGCTGATCGTGATGGCCGGCGACATGGGCGACCCTGCGTTGCACTCGAGCCGCGACATCCCGGTCGTGGTCGCGGGCAATGCGGGCGGCAAGTTCAAAACGGGCGTTCGCATCAAACTCGCCGCTGACTGTCCGCCAGACAACATGTGGTGTACACCCAAGACCGACAACAGTATGACGAAGCTGCTCGTCAGCGTCGCCAACGCTTTTGGAGCGGGCGTCAACGGCTTCGGCGTAGAATCGAATGTGGGGCCGCTGTCCCAGATCGAGGTCTGAGTCCGTCGACCACGGCCTCTGATGGCTTGGGTTGGGCGCGGCTCGGATCGCTGACTCCGATGTGTGGCAATCCTGAGGCTCTCCCGCTCACAACCTCGGCTCCCTCCACCCGGCCAGACGCGCGTGTCGACTAAGGCGACACGCGCGTCTGGCTTTTTGTCGGGGGTTGGATCATACTTGCGGCGACGCGTTAACGCGCGTCGACGATGACCACCCAACTTTGAATCCTGTTTTGCGCTTCTGGGGGGCAGCGAGCCAACGGCTCGGCTGACGACCAGACGCGTCTCGAGTTCAACGATTCATAGTTGGGAGTTGGTTATGCAACGGATTGGTTATCATGTGGCAATTAGCGTCGATGGCTTCATCGCGGACCCGAACGGCGGCTTCGCTGCGTTTTTGATGACGGGTGAACACGTCGAGGACTACCTCTCGACGTTGCGAGCGGTGGGGACGGTGATCATGGGTCGCCGCACCTATCAGAAGGCGCTCGACGTCGGCGTTACGGACCCGTATCCGCACGTGGACACAGTCGTGTTTTCGAGGACACTCGCGACGTCGCCGCACCCACACGTCCAAGTCGTGTCGACGGACATGTGCGCCTATACAGCGAGTTTGCGCGGACGTGAAGGCAACGGAGTGTGTTTGGTGGGCGGCGGGCAAGTCGCGTCGCAGTTGTTGCGGGCTGGGCTCATCGACGAGTTGGTCGTGAAGGTGAACCCGTTCGTGCTCGGGGTCGGCATCCCGCTGTTCGAGGGGGAGCTCGCTTCGGTGCGTCTGCACCATGTTGCCAGCAAGGTTTTCTGTAGCGGCGTCGTGGTCTCTTCGTACCGAGTACACGACACTACGCGTCGCGTCGCGTGAACCGGCTTCGAGGGACGTCGGGCCTCGGCGCGACGTCCCTCGGGTTTCCAGACCCGCGCGGCTGCCACGGCGTCGAGCGGAGGCGTCAGCGCGCGTCGCTCGAACGCCAGGGCGCAACCTTGGGTAGCAGGGCCAAGCCCGGCAACGCGAGCGCCGTGCACAGCAGGAAGAAACGCGTGTAGCCAAGCTGTTCGACCAAAAGCCCGGCGACGGAGCCACACAAGATCCCCGGTAGCGCGACGAAGCTCGAGAACAGCGCGTACTGGGTCGCGGAATAACGCTGGTGCGTGGCCTTGGCGATATACGCGACGAACGCCGCCGTCCCCAGGCCGATGCCTAGATATTCGAGCAGGACGACTAGCCCGAGCACGCCCAGATTGCGGCCCACTTCACTCAGCAACGCAAACCCGAGGATCGACAACATCTGGAAGATGCCAAACGACCACAATGCGCGATTGATGCCGATACGCGTCATCAGCCAGCCGCCGAAGAGCGACCCCACGACCATCGACCACAACGAGACGACCTTGACGAGGGAACCGATTTCCGTGAGCGTGAACCCCATGTCCAAGTAGAACGGCGTCGCCAGGGTGGTCGCGAGGTTATCGCCGAGTTTGTAAAGGAACAAGAACGCGAGAGTGCCGAACGTCTGCTTCAAGTCGCCCCGGGAGAAGAACTCTTGGAACGGTCCGACGATGGCCTGCGCGAGTGAGGCGGGAGGTGTCTCACCCGTCACCTCGGGAGCAATCGCGCTGCCCAGGACACCGACGACCATGAACGCGGCGACGCCCGCAAACACGACCGACCAGGGGGCGTGGTCCGCGACGAGGAGCGCCAAGCCACCCGCTACCAAGCCCGCCAACCGGTAAGCATTGACGGCCACCGAGTTGCCGAAACCGAGCTCGAGTTCGCTGAGCAATTCGCGGCGGTAGGCGTCGATCGCAATGTCCTGAGTGGCACCAAAAATTGCCACGAGCAGTCCCAAAATCGCGATCGGCCAAATCCCATCGGCCGGCGTCAGTTGACCAATCGCAGCGGTGGCTACTGCGAGCAGTAGCTGGGTTGCCAACGCCCAGTCGCGACGTCGCGACAGCCATCCCAAGCTGATGCGATCGACCAGTGGTGCCCACAGGAACTTCCAGGTATACGGGGTGCGGACCCAAGTCAGCGCCGAGATTTGCGCCAACGTCACCCCTTCTTTGCGTAGCCACGCTGGCAGCAGGGAGACCAACACGTAGTAGGGTAACCCCGACGAGAATCCGTACAGCGCACACACCAGCGTCTTGCGAGTAAAAAGCGCCGCGCGTCCCCTCGGATGGCCATGAGATGCGGGCTCACTCATCGACTTCTCGGCGGGTCGACGAAGCTTTGAATCGTTCTGGCAGTCGTGCGCGCACCCAGTCGACCCAGCGCTCTGCAGGAAATAGCGAGGCGAAAGCTACACCACTCAGCGGGTAGGGGAACAGGATCATCATGAGCGCCAACACGCCTGCGTGAAAGCCGTAACAGGTGATCGCCCAGACCAACGCGATGCGTCCGCCCAAAAGAGCGAGCGGCGCACCGAGTTCGAACGCGAGGGTGACCAGCGACAGCGGAGTGAACGCCCAGGGCAGCTTGACCAGCGCTACACCGAGGGGGGAATGCAAACTGCCCAACTCCAGCTTTCGAATCGCGTCGTAGGCGATGTGGGCGCGGATTTCCTCGCCGCCCAGCCAGTCCGGGCCCGCAATGATGAGTTTGGCCAAGCCGGACACCAGATAGGCCGATACCGTCACCAAACTCAGGACGCGGAGCGGCCAGCCGTAACTTGCACTTCCGCTCGCCCGCGGCACCGACCCGCTGCCCCATCTCCACTCGTGTGCGGCTTGGGGGCAACACGCCAGAACGGCGACGTGGAGCACCATCAGGTTTTCCGTGTGGAACAACATGCCCCAAGAGTTGCGGTAACTCGTGACCCATAGCAGCAGCAATGCGAAGGCCGGCGCGCTATACCGATACCACTTGCCGAGCAGCGCCACCACGCCCGTGGCCACACAGGCGACGTAGAGCCCGACTACTACCGCGGGGGGCAGTGGCTCCGTCAGTATCCCAACGACTCCCGTGGGACGAAAGGTGGATCGGGGCAAGTACATCGGGCGCACCAACGGTAGCGCTGACCCCAACAGGTATACGACCGCAAACCCAAAACAAAGGAGCCGAACCGTGGCCAAGCGTGTCGCCGGCGCGGGCTCGAAGAACCAGGAAGCCAGTGCTCTCACGGTGCTTGCTCGTCCTGTTTCGGGGCCTCTTGTGCCGGCGTTGGTGGGCTTGCCTCGTGGTGCACCGCACAGCGCGCCAGCAGCTTCTCGGCGATCGGACTGCCGTTCTTTTCGAAGTAGGTGAGGGGGTCGTATTTCACTCGCACCAACTCGATTTCCTGCCAGGTCGTCGTCTCGGGAAGGGTCGCCAGTTGGCCCGCCGTTTGGGCGCAGAACCGGTCGCGGTGTTTCTGCCGTTTGGCGGCTACTTGTTCCAGCAGGACCTTCGCCTGCAGCACCTCGTTGGTGCCCAACATTCGTGGTGGTACGGGTAGCTTGCCCTGCGCTGTGACTGCCACCAACTTCACCATCTCGGGCTCCCCTCGGTGCTTGGCGAACATCGGATACGTGGACAGAGGGAAAGAGTCAGGCCAACCAAGAACCGTGGGTAGAAATACGGCGGAAGTGAACAACAAGGCCACCGCGACGGCGTAATACGGGCTCTCGTGCAGCGGCTTCATGACGAGGACGGGGTCAAGCCGAGGGCCGCCGCGCCGTTGGAGAGCGCCGCCCATGCGTGTTGACCAAAGTCGATGCGCGTGATGGGGCTGTGGATGTGTTCACTCATCGAGCCGATGGCGAGCGGAGAACACGCCGGGCAGGTCTCGGCTGTCCACTGCTGGCGCAGCAAGAACCCGAGCAGGTGGGCCAATACCTGTTCCTGCTCGGAAGTCGCGTCGCCGCGGGCGCGTCTCACGGCGATCGACGCAGCGAGCGCCTCACCGAATCCTGCAGCTCCGGTGTTGTGGGGGGGGATCAAGTTACCGAAGCCGAAACCACCGACGAACTCCGGCGCGACACCGCTCTCGGGCGACAGAATCAGCCGCGACTTGAACGCGACGTAGTCCAAACAGAACCGCTCGTAGTCGGCGTTTCGCTGGCGTGGCAGCGCGGCGCGCGCGGCGAGACAATTCCAATTCTCTTCTACGAAGAAGAAGGGGTAGATGGCGACGTCCCAGTGTTCGTGCGCCACGTGGTTCATCCCGCGTTGAATCGCGTCACCGACGGCGGCGGCATCGCCCAGCGCCGACAGCTCGGGGTGTTCGGCCAGCAAACGGTCGAGTAGGGTCAGTCCGAGCAGCGCCTGCCCGGGTGCGTATAGCGCCTCGCCGAAGCGCACGACCTTCTTGCGTCGCCAATCGTAATCCGTCGCGAACGAGCCATCGCGGCGTTGCAGCGAAAGGATGAAGCGGGACAAGCCCGCGATCGCGGCGTCGAACTCACTCCCGACGCGGCTCCGGCAGGTTAGCAGCGCCACGAGCGGCAACGCGGACTCCCCGAGTCGCACATAACGGTCTTTGGGTGAACCCGCGAGCGCCCAACGCTCACCATCCTCGACGTGGTGGTCGACGAGTAGCTGCAGACCGAGGCGTGCTGCCCGATTGGTGGCTTCCGTCTGGCTTCCCACGTCACACAGCGCGAACACCGTTCCCGCTTGGCGCGCCAGATTGAGCTGGCGATTCTCTTCGACGCGAGTAAACGGATCGAGGGTGTAGCGGAACTGCCCGTTTTCTTGTTGGGCCGCGAGGATGTGGGACTCGAACAGTGTACCCGCGCCGTTGACGCGCTCCGCGGTCAACGGCTGTTCGGTGGGGTGCATGCGGACCAGTGGTGTGACCTCGCCGTCGGCGGTGATCACGACGCTGTGGCTGGTGATTGCCATCAGCTCGCCGCCAGCGCCGTCGCGCTTCGACCGATCTTTGCCGGACACCGCCCGCGCCAAGTCCGAGAGCGAGGCGCCAAACTTGAGGTCGCCGAGGAACGGCAGGGGGCTGTGGGTCACGAAGCGGCTTTGCGCTACGAGCTGCCACGGCGCCAAGCACCGCTTGCCGAGGCACACCCCGTCGATGCCTGGCCGCAGGCTCAATGCCGCGAGCCATCCCGGGGTGCCGCTCAAGCCGCGCACCGCGGTGAGACGATCGAGCATCACGGCGCCACGACCTGCGTTCTTCTCCAGCCAGCCGGCAACTTCCGGAGCGAGTTCGGCCTCGGCCCGCGCCTGTATACATGCGGCGCGCGCCTTGCCTGCGCGGTCGACGTAGTGCACGAGCACGGTAGCTGGCGCAGCGCGGTCGACGTCGATCTCGCAAACGGCGCGGAGCCCGTGATTCAAGCCCGGTTCGGCCGACTCGGGAGTGCGCCGTCCGATCGCATGCACCGTGACCGCGAGTGAGTCGACCGCGGTCTTCCACGGTTCTGGGTGCGCCGGTTCGCTTCGATCTCCGCCCAACGGCTGCGCGGTCGCCGTCGACGCCTGCCGCTCAGCCGCCATCAGCCCAATAGCGCCGAGGAGCGCGACCCCCGCGGTCAGTTTGCGCGGTCCAAGGGAGGGGAGCCAGGCGGTGCGGGTGCGCAACAAGCCCCACACCAAGAACGGTAGCGTGAGCAGAGCCACGAGCCCCCACACCGCGATCAACACCGCTCCCATGCCTTGGCCCAGTCCACCGTACAACTTGCTCAGGTACCAGGCACTGGTCGTCATTGCCCACGTGACCCAAAGCAGAAAGCAGGCCGACGCGAAGGACGCCATAGCCCACACTCGCAGGCGCGCGACGGGTGGGACGGCGGGTACCGCGCAGGTCACGGCTGTTGCCAGGTGAATGACTGAAATAAGTGAACATCCGGCGACGAACGCACTGGCCTTGTCCCAAGGTAACACGTATGCCCACGCGAAGATGCCCGCTTGAAGCAGCGCCGCGACGCCGACTGCGGCGCGCTCGCCAACGGAGAGGGCGGCGGAGTCTCGTCGAGTTCGCGCTTCAACGAGCGCCGTAGGGGGCTGGTCCGTCGCTTGGGCCGAGTCTTTCGAAGGTGGGGGCGCACTCATGTCCGAGCCGTGTCTTAGCCTCCGAAGTCGCGAAAGGAAAGCTCGTGCGCATGGCTCGCGTCCGGCTGCGATGATGTGTTACGACGCGGGGCGCATGAGCGAGCCTGCCGCCGTAATCCCGACGATCCCTCCACCCAGGTCGCGATTCCCGCTCGCCGCACAAATTGCGGTCGGCATGGGGCTCGGACTGGTTCTCGGACCTTGGATGCTGCGCTTCGAGCCACTCTTGGCGGAGGTGGCGCGGCTCGTCATTCAAGCCATCAAGGGCGCAGCGACGCCGCTCTTGTTCCTGTCGATCGTGCTCGCGGTGACGCAAACCAACGTTAGCGCCCGCGCTGGCGTGCGCTTGGTCTTTTTCGCGTTGTTCAATACCTCCGTTGCGTTGTTGTTGGGCCTCTTGCTCACCAACGTGTTTCAGCCCGGACGAGTGCTCGGTAAAGCCGTTGGGCAAGCCATGTCGGGATCGGCGGCCGAGTACGCAGGCAAGAAGATCGATTTCGTCAAGACGATCGCGAGTTACGTCCCGACCGACATGGTCAGTCCCTTCGCCAACAACGCCGTCATCAGCGTCGTTATCCTAGCTGTGCTACTCGGCGCCGGGTTGCGCGCGGCGCGGCACCGTGCCCCGGAGATGCCGGGGTTCGGGTACATCGGGGCTGCGCTCGAGGCGCTGCTCAAGGCGGTGGAGTGGGTGCTGGGCGCTGTCATCCGCCTCGTTCCGTTTGCGGTGTTCTGCAGCGTTGCGCGCACTGTGGCGCAGCACGGCTACGCGCCGCTCGCCGGCCTCGGAGTCTACGTCGTCGTGATCCTGGCTGGTCTCGCCTTGCACGTCGCCATCACGTTTCACGCGTGGCTCGTGCTCTACGCCAAGATTCGCTTGCGCGACTTTTGGAGGGTGGCCCGGGAACCCGTCGTCTACGCCTTGGGCACGAACTCGAGCTTGGCGACGCTGCCGATCACTCTGCACGCCCTACGCCGCCTGCGCGTCTCGCCTGCGGCATCCGCCCTCGGCGCGTGCGTGGGGACGAACCTGAACAACGACGGAATCGTGCTGTACGAGGGGATGGCGTTCTTGATGGTCGCTCAGGCGCTCGGCGTGCAGCTGTCGCTCGGCGACCAATTTCTAGCGGCCGCCTGCTGCATCGTCGCCGCGATGGGCGTCGCCGGCATCCCGGAGGCTGGGTTCGTTTCACTGGCGCTGGTGCTCAATACCGTAGGGCTCCCCATCGACCTGCTGCCGCTTCTGCTGGGAGTGGATTGGATCGTGGCGCGCGCCCGTTCCGTGACGAACGTGCTGAGCGACATGTTGTTATCCATTCTGGTCGATCGGAGCGGGGTGGAAGCCGAAGCTGGTTAGAGTCGTTGACGGCAGGGGGAGGTAGGCGTTATGGGGAGGCACTCGGGCAACTGGCGATGACGTGGGCCACCACGGGGAAGCTCGAGAGCAGTCTGGCCGCTCGCCTGGGCCGCCCCAACGCCGAAGCATCTGCTTGGTGAATCGGACGACGGGGTTCTAGAAGTCGGAGTAGCTATGTCAGAATCTCGCCCGTCCCGTTTGGTTGGTTACTTGAACTCTCTCCAAGGCGGCCAGCCGCATCCGGCTACCGCGGCAGTATTGGCCACGCTCGATCACGTGGGCAGCACGTTGCCCCAGGTCGCCGACGCGATTGTCAACGAGCTGCGCGACCAACGCGGTAGCCTCAAGTTGATCGCCAGCGAGAACTACAGCTCGCTCGCCGTGCAACTCGCTCAGGGCAACTGGTTCACCGACAAGTACGCCGAGGGCATCTCCGGCCACCGCTTCTACGCGGGATGCGACAACGTCGACGCCGTCGAGTCGGAAGCGAGTCGCTTGGCGTGCAGCTTGTTCGGTGCAGACCACGCCTATGTCCAGCCGCACTCCGGCGCCGACGCGAACATGGTCGCGTTCTCGGCGATCTTGTCGGCTACGGTGCAGCAACCGATCCTGGAACGCCTCGGTGAGACGAATCTCGCGAAGTTGTCGCGTGAGCAGTGGAACGAAGTGCGGCACGCGCTGCACAACCAGAAGCTGTTGGCCTTGGATTACTACTCGGGTGGGCACCTGACGCACGGCTACCGCTTCAACGTCTCCGGGCACTTGTTCGACGCGTACAGCTATAGCGTCTCCAAGGAGACGGGGCTGGTCGATCTCGACGCTCTCCGCAAGCAGGTGCACGAGCTCAAGCCGCGCATCTTGTTGGCTGGCTACAGCGCCTACCCGCGCAAACTCAATTTCGCCAAAATGCGCGAGATCGCTGACGAAGTCGGTGCCGTGTTCATGGTCGACATGGCGCACTTCGCCGGCCTGGTTGCGGGCAAGGTGTTCACCGGGGACTACGATCCAGTGCCGCACGCGCACGTGGTTACGTCCACCACGCACAAGACGCTGCGCGGCCCGCGCGGTGGTCTCGTGTTGTGCAAGAAGGAATTTGCCGAATTCGTGGACAAGGGCTGTCCGGCGATCCTGGGTGGCCCATTGCCCCACGTGATGGCTGCAAAGGCCGTTGCGTTCCACGAAGCGAGCCAGCCGAGTTTCGCCACCTACGCCCAAAAGATCGTCGAGAACTCGGGAGCGTTGGCCCGGGCTTGTATCGAACAGGGCATGACCGTGCTCACCGGAGGTTCGGACAACCACCTCCTGCTCGTCGACGTCTCGAAGAGTTACGGACTCACGGGTCGTCAGGCGGAGTCGGCGCTGCGCGAGTGCGGCATCACTTTGAACCGCAACTCGTTGCCGTTCGACGCCAACGGCCCCTGGTACACCAGCGGCCTGCGCCTCGGAACCCCTGCTACCACTTCGCGTGGCATGGGCAAGGCAGAGATGGCCGAAATCGCCAAGGTCGTGCACTCCGTGTTGTCGCAAACCAAGCCCGCTACGAGCCCTTCGGGCGAGGTCAGCAAAGCCAAGTACGACTTGCCGGCAAACGCGAAGACGAGCGCTCAAGGCCGCGTACGCGACTTGCTCGGCGGCTTCCCGCTCTACCCCGAGCTCGGCGCGCTGTAACACTCAGGGAAACGCGCCGCGCTCTCACAGCGCGGCGCGTGCCTGCGCTTCCGGTCCTCACGTACTTCATGTACGCTCCGGTCCGGTTCTCGCAAATCCGGCATCCTTTCGAAGGCTTACCGCGAGGGTGTAGGTGGGCGGGAGCCGGCAGGCGCCGCGCAGGTGCTGGGCCCAACCCCCATCCAGCGATCGGCGAGGCGCGACCTGGTCTCCACGTGGCGTCGGCGCGGGCGCCAGGAGAGGTCTCGACAGGGAGCCGTCGATGCCATTAGCGGTCAGGGCTGCAAGATGCTGACGCGGCCAGGTTTGCGGAACAGCAGTTTGCCTGTCTCACCAGGGCAGCCCCAACACGTCGAGAAGTGGAGACGCGGGCGAATCGAGTCACTGTACGCGAAGGTGACGGGCCCGACCTCGTTTTCCATGATGTAGCTCGACGCCAGGACGTATTGGTCGTCGGGTAACACGTGGTAGGCGAGGACGAAGCTCGTCGTTTTTCCGCTCTTACCGCCGAGGACGAGAAACCGTGCCCCCAAGGTTGGGCTCCAAAGTAATGGGCCCGTCGAAAAGTCGAAGCCTTTGCGGTCTCCGGGGCCGCGAGAGATCACGGTGTTCGTTGCCTCGGGATCGGCGAACAACACCAGGTCTTTGGCGAGCCCTGCGGTGCGGGGCTCGGATTCGAGCAGCTTGCGGATCCGTGACGGGCTCGTGTTGGGGCGCTCGAACACCGCGTAGTCGATCGGCTCTTCCACGCGCGCGGCGTTGGGCGCTCCGTAGCAGCAGCGTACTGCGGCGCCGGCTTGGTCGTCGGCGGTGTGGGGGTGGCGCAGGCTGCAACGTTCGTCGAGCCGGTCGGTAGACGAGCTAGGTTTACCGCGCAACACGGACTGGCCGTGAAACTCCGACGCCGGCCCGAAGCGGCTCGCGGTCCATTCGGGCAAGACCCCGAGCCCGGCCACGCCGAACCCGGACTCGCACGGTTCGGTTGCGCAATCCGCTGGGTGTTTACCTGCTGCGAACGGGTGTTGCTCTGGGCCACGGCACGCGCGCTCCCACTCGAGCTCGGTGCACAGGCGCCCGCCTTGTTGGCTGCACCACGAGGCCGCTTCGTCGGCGGAGTTGGCGCGTTTGGGCGTCGCCCCGGGGTCGTTGGGATAGGGTAACACGTCGATCCCGAACTCACCGAGTTTGACCCGAAACGGTAAGGGTTCGAGCTCCGGACGCCAGTCGAAGTCACCGGGGTGGGTGCCCGCGAGCAGCTCACCGGTTTCGATGTCGCGTCGTTGCCCCCGTTCCAAGTGGTTCCGCGACGGCGCGGCGCTCGAAGCGGCGGTCGCTTGCGGCCCCGACGGCGCGGTTGCAGCAGGATCGGCTTCTTTGCGACATCCGACCAGCACCGACACCGCGGTAATCGCTGTCCAGAGCCGTGCACGCGCGGGGTTGCAGCCGGGTTGCGGGGCGACGGGGCGGCGGGTTTTTCGTGGGACGACCATCGGCGTCGCCTACTGAGCACGACCGAGCCGGCACGACAAGGCCGAAGCGGGCTTGACCGAGCCGGGGCACATCTGACAAGAGGCGGCCCATGGCGCGCTATCAGGTTGGGCCCGGCACGGTGGTGCACCTCTCATATCAGTTGTTCGATGCGGAAGATGCGCTGGTCGAGTCATCGGACCCCGAACTGCCGCTCGCGTTCTTGTTTGGGTACGGCCAAGTGGCGCCGGCCATCGAGACCGCTCTGAGCGGCGCCGAACTGAGCGAGAAGCGCGTTCTTCGCTTGAATGCCGATGAAGCGTTCGGGGAGCGCGACGCCGACGCCATCCTCGAACTCGATGCCTCCGAGTTTCCCCCGGGCACCACTCTCGGTGACGAGTTCGAGGCCGAGGACGAAGAGGGTGGCAGTGTAAGTATGAAGATCGTGGAGGTCGATGCCGACAACAACCGCGTTTGGGTTGACACCAATCACCCCTTGGCGGGGCAGAAGATCCGCATCGAGTTCTTGGTCGAAGGCGTCCGTCCCGCCACGGGCGCCGAAATCGCTCAAGCCGAAGAAGCGCTCGCGCACGCCGAAGAACCCGAAGACGATGCCGCCGGGTTACTCCCCGTCGAACGTTTGCTAAGGCCGCGTTGATGCGCTAACACCTGGGGGTTGCCAGCGGCGATTGCTTGTGGCACAGGGTCCGACCTCCAAAATCCACACCCCCATTCAAAAGGGTAGAGGGTAAAGCCATGAACCAACCTGAGAATTTCGAATACGACGTCAGAATCCGCAAGCGCATGTTGGCCCGCGGTCGCGTCAACGCCGACGGCGTCGCTGCGCGCTTGGCCGCGTTGAAGGATGTCGCCAGCAACTCGGAGGTGATCGACCTCGAACAGCCCGCGCTGATCAACGAGAAAGAAATGTTGCCGGAACCGCCGATGGCGGGGTTGGTTGGACTCGGCATCCCGCCCTTGGCAGATCCCGCGCCTCCGTTGCACGGCATCGGCATGGGGCTCGGGCGTGTCTCACCGCTCGAGGGGGGGCGCATCCCGCTGTACGAGCCCGCGCCGCGCATGTCGGCATACGAACCCATCGGCAAGATCGATCCGTTCGAGCCCGCGCCGCCCGTCGATCCGTATCGCGCCGCCGTGCCCGCGCCTCGCCCCAACTACGAGATCCCCGGCCGTGTCTCGCCGTTCGAGCCCGCGCCGAAGGTGAACCCGTTCGAGCCCGCGCCGAAGGTGAACCCGTTCGAGCCGAACTCGCCCGCACAGCGCCCCAACTACGGGGTGCCGCCGCAGGGGCCGCCGCCAGGTTACCGCCCCCCGGCTCCGGCGCCATCTCCTTACGGCGCCGGTTACGGTTACCCGCCGCCGGTCGCGGCTCCGCCGGGCATGGGTGGCGGGCCAGTCCCCGGTGCGAGCCCCTACGCACCGTTCTCGCCGTTCAATCCGCCGCCACCTCCGGCGTACGCGAACCCCCCGGTGAGCGCTGGCTTCCCGCCGCCTCCGATGCATCACGATCCGTCGCAACCCGCACCCCTCGTGAGCCCGTTCGAGCCGTCGCCGCCGCTTCCCATCAGTCCTTTCGAAGCGGGGCCGATGTCTCCGTTCCAGGCAGGGCCAGCGCCGGTTCCCCCAGGTGGACAGTTCCCGCCGGGATTTCCGTTGAAAGACGACAAGAAGTAAACCTGGCGCAGTTAGCGGGCACCTGACGTAACGAGCGCCCGCTTCCGGAGGCGGCCTCGGTGATCGGCGATCACTTGAGGCCGTCGCCGTTTTTGTTTGCCGCCTTCTCGAGGTCGAGGATCGACGCGCCTCCGACGTAGGCTTTCGTTTCGTAGCGGGTGATCCTGCCGATGCGTTTGACGATCTCGGCCATGCGTTGCGCCTGACCGATGATTACCGACGCCGCGGTGGTGACGTCCGGTTGCGTGCATTTTCGCTGCAGGAGCTCGGAATAGCTCAAGACGCACGTCAGCGGTTGGTTGAGCTCATGAGCCGTCATGCCCGCTAGCTCCGCTAGGGCAACACCCTTCTCCTTTTCGCGCAGATCGGTTTCGGCCTGTGTCAGACGTTGGCGCATCGCCAACTCTTGTCGGATATCGGTGAACACGCCCACCGTCGCCACTGGTCTGCCATCTTCGCGCACCAGCGCGGCCGAGAGCCGAACCGGGATCGCCTGTCCTTGCTTGTCGATCATGAAGGTCTCGTAGCCCTCGAGTCGACCAGCACCGCCATCCTCGGGCGAGCGAATGCGTCGCATCACGGCTTCGGCTCCGCCCGGCGGGTAGAGGTCTCGCACGTTGAGACGACCGATGACGGTACCTGGCGGATAGCCGAAGATGCGCGAGGCGGCGCGATTGAACACCAAGATGTTGCCCTTGAGGTCGGCCGAGACGATGGCGTCGACGGAGCTGTCGATCACGCGCTCGAGGAAGTCTTTGGTGTGCGTGAGAGCGCGCTCGGTTTCGCGCTGCGCCGTGACGTCGCGGAACGTCAACAAGATCGCCTTGGCGTTCTTCGAGATCACGCTCGCGCTCACGCTTAGAACGTGCGTACCCGAACTCGTGGTCACCGCGAAGTCGGAAGACATCGGTGACTGTCCGGATTGAAGCGCTTTGGCCAACGTCGCGGCGCGTCTGCGATCCGACGGCTGCAAGAGGTCGATGACGCTCGCGGCTCCGGGGGGACTCGGGTTTTGCGCTGCGAAGGCCTTGGCGACGGGATTGGCATACAGCACCTCGCCCGCGTAGCTCACCACGACCATGCCGTCGGCGGAATTGCGGAAGAACTCAGCGTAGGGTTTGAAGAAGTTCAGACGCCGTTGGGCTTGAGTTTTCTCCCCGCTTTTGTGCGTCGCGTGAACGCGATCGTGCCACCTCAGATGTTCGATGACCTGTTCGACGACCGCGTTTCCCTGCACCCACACGAGGCCGTCGCAGCTTCGAGCGAAGCCTTGCGGCGGTGAGACACGTGTCAGGCCGAGCAGCGGCAAGGTCAGGTTGTCGGCCAGTTCTCGCAGCGATGCGAGGTGAGGGAGCAGCTCCTCCGAACAATCGACCACGATCGCGTGGCAATCGGTGGGCACATCGAAGAGCGGAGGGGCGTCGGCGTGCGCATACACGGGGTGGATGGTGGCGCCACCGGCGGCCAGCGCAGAAAATGCCGCGCGCGCGTGAGGTGAGGCGTAAACGGCCACGATGCTGAGCTCGGACGAGGCCACGTCACGGGTAAGTGAAGCCACGCGAAAACCATACGCGTTTCCCCCGCCGGTGCCAGGGGCCCGGCGCTTCGACCCAACGGTTTTCGAAATTAGCGAGTTCGGCTTGGTCACCCGACGAAGCTTGGTTATCACCGCGCCATGCGTTTTCATTTCGCGATGACGACGGCCGCGCTCGTTGGTTTGGCGGGCTGCGCCAGCTCCCAAACACCTGCGGCGGCTCCGGGCATGCCCGACACCGAACACGCGGGTGACGCTTCGGGAGCGCTCCCACGCTACTTCTCGGTTACGGTGTCGAGTGCCGGGCTGACGGCTTTGGGTCAACCCGTGGACGAGGAGCAACTCCGAGCGTGGGCGAGTCGGGAAGCCCAAGACCCGAGCGTCACCGGCGCCGCCGTCACGGCCGAGTCGGGAGTCAGCGAGGCGCAGGCGCTGTCGGTGATCGGGTTGCTCGTGCGTTCGGGGTTCGAGCACGTGGTCTTCTCTTCCCGCGATGGCCTGGCGGTGGACGTGCAAGCGGCAAACGCGAGCACCGAGCCCGTCGCCGAAGTGGAACCAACGTCACTACCTGCCTCGAGTGAACCAGCCTCCCCGGAACCGGCGCCGGCTCCGCTGGTCGGAGCGGACTCCGACGCCGAAGTCCCCAACGTCGAGGTGAAGCAACTCGGCCTGCACATCGGCGGAGGCCCCAACAACGAAGAGGCGCACGCGGTGTACGCCAACCCGATTCAGCGCCGGTTCGGCGAGCTGCAGCGTTGCTACGCGTTGGCGACGCCGACGCGAAAGAACGCCTCTTTTGGAGTCGATCTTTTGATCTCGAACCGCGGCGGCACCGCGAAGATCAAAGACTACCGGACCTCGCTCGGCGGCAAGGAGTTCCACCTCTGCGTCCTCGGCGTCTTCGGAACCGTTGAGTTCCCCGCGCGGGACAACGCCACCATGGTGAGCTACTCGGTGCTGTTCAAGCCGCTGTGACGACGTCGCTCACGTTACCGGTGTTGTGGAGCGACGAGCATCTGGTCGTCGTCGACAAACCTTCGGGGCTCGCCGTGCACCAAGGGTGGGCCAGGGAACCTCAGACGGTGGTCAGCGTCTTGCGCGATCAGCTCGGCCAACACTGGTCACCGGTACATCGCTTGGATCGTGCTACGAGCGGGGCGCTGCTGCTCGCGCGAGAACCCGAGACGATTCGCCGACTCCAGTCGCAGTTCGACGCAGGCACGGTCGTCAAGAATTACCTGGCCCTGGTGCGCGGGATCACGCCCGAGCGTGGCCTCATCGACCACGCCATCGCAAAATCCAAAGAGCACGAGAAGCGCGACGCTCGAACCGCGTTCTTGCGCGTCGGGACGTTCGAGCGTTATTCGGTGGTGTTGGCGCGCCCTCTCACCGGACGACTGCACCAGATCCGTCGCCACCTCAAGTTCATCAGCCACCCGCTCATCGGTGACACGAAGTATGGAAAAGGTGAACATAACCGACTGTTCCGCGAGCGGTTCGGACTTCATCGCCTTGCGCTCCACGCCAGCCACCTCCAGTTTTCGCACCCGTACACGGACGCGGTGTTGTGCTGTCGCGCGCCGATACCCCAGGACCTGAACCTCATCGATCGGATTGGGCTGCTGTTGCAGGTAAACGCCGTCGTCGATGGTCCAGTCTGGGGCCTGGACGTCGATGGGTTGCCGCGTTTTGCCGACTGAAGGCCGCCGACCTGCACTACCGGTCGGCAGATACTCGCTCGAAGACGCAGGCCTCCGCGACGTCCAGCTGGCAAGCGCGCTCGAGCAGGGCCTTGCGCTGCGCCTTGGTATGACGGGGCAGGTCCGCCAAAAAGAAGCAGCCTTGACCGTTGGCGCTGTCACACGCCGACCGTAGCAGCTCCTCTCCGCGCTTGCGCTCTGCCTCCGTTCCCCGGTTCGAAACGAGGACATGGCCCAGGTGGGCGCACGCGAGCTGATGCCCGCTGCCACAGAAGTGCTCGAACTGCTTGCGCGCTCGCGCCAAGTCTCGCGCCGTTCCCAAACCGCTCGCCTGGGCGTATCCCAGGTGAACGCAGGCATCGGCACCGACGCCCGTGGTGGCCTTGTCGTTTCCGTCGCACAAGCGCTTGAACGACGCCACGGCCGCCTCGGGGTCGCGCTTGACGCCATGGGTTCCGCGCCACTGCAGCGTGGCCCGCGAGAGACATGCTGGCTGATAACCCGCGCTGCATCCTTTTTCGTACAACGTCGCGGCTCCCAAGGCATTCTGCTCCACGCCCTGGCCGGCCTCGTGCAATCGACCGAGGCGGTAACACGCTTCGCCGTAGTCGTGGGCCTCGAGCGCGGCATCGTCCGTCGCCTTGGCGGAATCGGTCGCGCGGGCGCACAGCGGTCCGAGTAAACCTGCCGCGCGTTTGGCGTCGCGAGTGACGCCGTTCTCCCCGCTCGAGACCCAACGGGCCAGAGCCAAGCAGCTCGCTTCGTCGCGTTCGGTTTCGCAACCAGTGCGCACCCAGCCGAGCAGTCGCTCTCGCACCTCTCGCTCCGGTGGTTTGCCGTTCAGCTTTCGCAGCTCGAGATGAGCGGCCCGCGCGCATGCTGGATGAAGCTCGGCATTGCAGGCTTTCTCATACAACCCGAGAGCTAGTTCGGGAGAAGGTTCGGCACCGGGCGTGCTCCCGTCGAGAAGTTTTGCCTGCTCGAAACACGCTTCGACGAGGCCCTCTTTGCAGGCCGTGTCGAACGCGCGTTCCGCGCTGGTTGGCGAGGCGTCGAGTTGATACCGGCCAACCGCAAGGCAGCTGCTCCAGACTCGAAGTTCGCAAGCTCGCTCATGCAAGTCTTCGGCCCTCGCCACGTTCTTCTCGCCGGACTCCATGAACCCTGCCAGCTGCGCGCACGCTGGGCCGGAGCTCAGGTTGCAGGCCTTGTCCAAGTTCTTCCGACCCCGCACCGGGTTGTGCACCGCAGTTCCCGCGGCGACCTGCAGGTCACCGAGTTCGTAGCACGCCACGTTCAGGTCCTTGTCGCACGCTTGGGTGAGCCGCTCCATCGCCTCGAGCACGTCTTTGCGACCCAAGCGCCCCGTCTTCGCTTCGAGCCCGAGCTCGTAGCAACCCTCGGCATCCGCGCCGGCACACGCCTTCTCGAAGAAGTCGTGTGCGCGCTGCAGATTCGCATTCGGTGCGCTCCGTCGGTCGCTGGTCGCCACCAGCTGACGTCCGACGCGAAAACAAGCGTTCGCGTCGCCGGACTCACACCCGCGAGTGAACAGCGCGGTTCGACGCTCGACGGCCAGCTCGACGCCTTGGCCGTCTTCCGCCATCTTCGCCCAACCCGAACAGGCGAGCGGTTTACCCTTGTCACACGCGCGCTCGAGCATGATCCGCGCGCGATCCAGATCTCGGGTCACGGCCTGCCCAGACAAGTATCCGAGGCCGGCTATCTCGCACGCGTCAGCGTCGCCGCGTGAACACGCGGGTTCGCATTCCAGCACCAGTCCGGGTTCGCACTCGACGCCAGCGAAGCTGCGTCCGCCGGCCTGCTCGGTGCGTTGGCTCGGCCCGACCGAGCCGCAGCCGAAGAGAGCCGTCGAAACCAGCATCAGGGTGGGCAAGAGCCGAACTCTGGGCGCGTTTGTGGACCGGTGTGAAGACATGGCCCACCATACCCTCGTTGGTGGTCACCTACAAGCCGACCTTTGACCAAACCATGCGCTCGTGACGGGGTGGATTCGTCGTTCCGAAGTGGCGGGCCTTTGGCCACTTCGGAACGACCAGGGCGTCAGGGCGTAAACCAGGGAACGCGAGTCGAGCGCAGCACGTGGCGCGATCCGATGTATCGCCGACGACCCGCGCTGATTGGACTTACCGGCAGCTCGACGGCGGTTCCGGGGGCGGGCTTCCCAACTTCTCGGGGGCGCGATCGACCCTCCGCGCGTAGAAGTCCCTGACGAAATCCGGACTCAAGCAATCTGCGTAGGCACGAGCGTTCCACGCCGAGATGCCGAACTTCGCGGTCATGTCCGGGTACTCCGTCACCACCACCAGGTCGTTGGTCAGGCCGAACTCGTGGAGCCAGAGCAACTCTTTGGGACAGCCATCGGGGCAGTTGTACGTGAGCACGATGCCTCCGTGTTCCAAGTTGTGCACGAAGCGCTCGGGTGGCAGAGGCGTCGAGTGAACACCCCAGGTCCCCCAGCACCCACTGTGGGGGCCCCCCGCCGGCGGTTTACCGTCGTAAACTTGCGGGACCTCGGTGTGAGCGGCGGAGGTCGGAGTCACGACCTCTTCTCGATATTGACCACCCGCGTCGGTGCACATCGGTAGCGTGGCTTCGTCGATGGTCGGAAGCCGGCTGGAACACCCCGCGACCACGCCAAACCACACTGCCATGGCCACGCCGGGCCGTAGTGAGAGCGGGCCGTTCCAGAATAGGTGAGGGTGCCGGTCGTCATCGCGGGTCATGAGCACGGGACGTGTATGCCCAAGTCCGCGGTGCGCTTCAATTGCCGTCCGTGGCTTTCGAATCCTGAGCCGTTTTCCACGTTTTCCCGTACGCCTCGGAGGCGCCCTCGGTGTTGCCGGCCGATTGCGCTGGGAGCAAACAAGTCCGCGGCGCCTGTGTGAGGCCGGTCCGTTCCGAGGGCGCCGCCAGCAGCCGGGGCCGAATTCGACCGACGCCAACTCGACGCCGAGCGATGGCACCGCCAAACTCATCCTTGTCTTTTGTGCTCCCCACGATCGTTCTCATGAATCGGTTCCGCCCCGTCCGTCGCGCTCTTCGTTCTCCCTCGTTTCATCTCGGCGTTTCGCTCGCGCTCGTCGCTTGCGAAGGGCAGGTCGAGGCACCTCTCGTGATGTCCGACGCTGGAATGGTATCCAGCGGAGGAGCGGCATCGGAGACGGTTGAGAACGCGCGCACGCCGGACTCGCCGACGACCTCTTCGCCTGCGGTCGTTCCCACGAGCCCCGCGTTTTCGTCGACCACACCAAACGTCCAGCCTTCGGTCACCACTCCGCAGACGATGCCGGTAACTCCGACTACGACCTCGGTGCCCAACACAGAACCCAACGACTCGACGAGCTCCGACGTCTCGAGCAGTGAGACGAGCCCCCTCGAAACTTCGAGCGAGCAGCAGGTCACAAGCTCCGAAGACGTCGAGACGGTCGACGTGCAGCCTGAGTTCGATATCCAGATCGAGTTCTTGAGCAGCGCCAACCAGTTGAGCGCAGAGGTGCAGTCCTCGTTTCTGGAGGCCGAGGCGTTCTGGGAAAACGTCATCGTCGGCGACCTGCCCGACGTCGACGTTCGATTCGAGCAAGCCTGCGTACCCGATCAGGGCGCCTACGTGCAGGGGACGATCGACGATCTGCACATCTTCGTCGCTGCACGCAGTATCGACGGCGTGGATGGGGTGCTCGGCGCCGCCGGCCCGTGTCTGTCTCACGCCTCGCGGAACAACTTGCCTTTGGCTGGTTACATGGAGTTCGACACGGCGGACTTGCAGCGTTACGCCGACGAGGGGAGGTTGGACGAGATCATCATCCACGAGATGGGCCACGTCCTCGGGTTTGGTGGAGTGCTCTGGACCTTCCCGCAAGACTCTCTTGCGGGCGATCCATTCCTCGTCAATCCGACGAACGTCGAAGGCAACGACCCGTCGCCGCCCGATACACACTTCGTCGGTCCCCATGCCATCGCCGAGTTCGACGCGATTGGAGGCTTGGCATATGGCGGAGCCAAAGTACCTGTCGAGAACGTGGGCGGTGCGGGCACTGCCAACGGCCATTGGCGCGAAGAAATCATGGGTAATGAACTCATGACTTCGTTCATGACCAATCGTGAAGGAGTTCTGAGCACCGTTACGATCGCGGCACTCGAGGACATGGGCTACACCGTCAACTACGACGCGGCCGATGACTACGCTTGGCCGCCACCCGACGAAAGGGGCGGGAACTTCTTGCGCTCCGGCGACGAGCTCAGCCCCATCGATTTCAGCAACGACGTGCTGCAGTTGCCGATGCGCAACGTCGAAGATTGAAAATCACGGCTACCAACTCGTTTCAGAGCCCATGTGCTTCCTCCTTCCAGGATGCTGATCCTTCCTGCGTCGAGCGGTATTCCTTCACCGCAAATAGCGAACAGCTGCTCGGAGCTTGGCGAGCCCGTACCGTCTCGGCCACGGACGACACAATGCTAGCGGTACCGGTGGGTGACGACGCAGCAGCGGCCGCTACCCCGACACCGAACGCTTCAGATGCCGTACTTCTCGAGCAGTGCTGCCGCGCGCGCGCGGTAGAGCGAACTGCCGATGCTCTTGGCTAGCTCAGATGCTTCCTTGTCGCGTCCGAGCCGCAGTAGTGCCTCGAGGTGAATCATCCGTCGTTGTTCGAGCAGCTGACCGCGCCTGAATCGAGTTTGGTGTTCGAGCGCGAGAGTCAGCGCCGTCTCGGGGTCGCGTCCCAACTTCGAACGCGCTTCCTCCAGCAACAACGTCTCTTCCTCGAGGGAACTCATCACACGAGGCGGTGGAGACGCTTCGTTGCGGGTTTTTGCCGTCGACGACTCCCGCGTCTCGGAGGACGCGATGTGGCGAAACGCAGGCCGCACCCAGACTCGCCGGTCGCTGGCGGAAGAACGACCGCGCGAAGCGTGAAATACATCGTCCTCTGCGGCGGCCAGGTCGGCGACCGAATAGACGGCATCGCCGCTACGGTCCAACTTCGAGCTGCTCGCGAGGCCAGCGCCGCGCGCACTGTCGACGCCGCTCGCGGTGCTCACGTTGCCGGCTTCTCCGCTGGCCGCGGCCGACCGCGTATTTTCACGAACCCGTGCGGCGTCGTCAGCGGCTACCCCAGGGGCGGGCCGAGGTTCGGAGGCACCGGGGTTGGAGCCTCGTCCGACCTCTCCGGCGCTTGTCGCGTCGCTGGCCCGAGTCTCGTGAGACGAGGCGCCGTGACGCCCCTCGAATCGGTGAGACGTCTGTGCTGCCGGAGTCGCCGAAACGACGACCACGCCGCTGCGATCCGTCACTCCGCCGAAACCATTTGCCGGCGCGCCGAGTTGGGCCGATACCAACGTCATGACTCCGGCTCCGAACAACGCCGCGCCCGCGGCGACGGCACCCAGTTTGGCCATTGCGAGCGGCTCGGTCGAACGCAGCGCGGTCGCTTTTACGGCAGCTGCCCCCGCACCCGAGCCCTGCAACACGGCGTTGCGCACCCGGGCCGCTATCTGTGCGTCGAGGGGTTTGACGGGGGGCGGACTCAGGAGCAACGAGCGGACGGCGGGTGACAACTCGGACGCCGAGGTCAACAACCGTTCGGGTTCACCCAGCAGCTCAGGACCACCAAACGGCGAGGGCTGACGGTCGGTCATGAGCGCTCCTCTTGTCCGAGAAGCGCCATCGCCAGGCGCGCCAGACCGCGTGGAGCCTTCTCGGACTTTTCGACTAGGTCTTTGAACTGTTCGCGCGCCTTGTGCAGGCGCGAATACACCGTCCCAACCGGCACGCCAGTGAGATCTGCGATCTCTTGGCAGGAGAGGCCCTCCAGCTCGAACATGACGAACGTCGCGCCGTGTTCGGGACGCATCTTGCCGAGCACCAGGTTCAGGCGTTCCGCTTGCTGGCGCCGGGCGAGTTGGACGTCTTGCGCGGGCTGGTCGCAGGCGGTGGCATCGACGTCGGCGCCCAACGTCAACCGGCCACGCGTGCGGTGTTTACGGGCAACGTTTAGCGTGATTCCGAACAACCACGTGCTCAGCTTGGCGCGGTCGGCGTCGTACTGATCGAGCTTGCGATGAACGACGATGAACACTTCTTGTAGGGCGTCCTCTAGGTCGGACTCGGGTACACCCATGCGCTGCAACGAGCGCCAAACGAACGGCGCGTACGCGTCGTACACCGTCGCCGTCTCGGGTCGCGCCGCCGGCAGGGGGGTTGCGGTGGCGGCTTGTTGGCCCTCGGTGGCGTGCGTGCTCGACCTGCGCTCGCCCACGTCTGCGATGAAACTGGTGCGCGAGCTCTGAGGTGCTCGGTGCGGGGGGCGAGGAACCAGTTTCATCGAAGTGAGCTTGGACAACGTTCATGGTTGAGTCGAGTGCCGGGGATCCTTCACGAGGACCACGGGGGTCTCACCAAGCCGCGGGCCGGTCATTTGGGTGCAGGGGGATTGGGAATTCCCATCACGGCGCCGAGTTGCAGCTGCCCTCCAATCGCAGGCTGGGTCCAAGTCGAGCCCACGCGTTCGGACCGCAGCGGGACGAGCGCCATGGCTCTCGTATCCAACGCGAAGGAGTCACTCAGTTCCAGCACCAACCCAACGCCGAGGGCGAGCGCCAGGTGATATCGAGGGTCCGAGTCGGTCAGCGTGGCGGTCAGTTGACGCACGCCCAAGCCGCCCAGGAGATGAACCTCCAGGGGATCGCTTTCGTACGGTAACCAGGCGCCGCCAAGCCATCCCGAACTCTGCGTCATGGCCACGCCAACACCGGCTTCACCCCCGGGACCGGCTTCGAGCCAATCGGCGGACAACCACAACAACCAGCTGCGCGCGACTGGCCACTCCGCCCTCGCGGAGAAGCCCATTGCTGGGCTTGGGAGTTGCTCGAGTCCAACGGCCAACGAGGCCGCGACCGCGCCGTGCGAACGCGCCCAAGGTCGAGGGGCCACGGGGATGTCGACGGCGGGCGGCTCCTCGGAAGGAGACGCCGACTCCTCCGCAGCAGGGCCAGTGTCCGTCGCGGGCACCGCGATGCCCGCACCTACGCCCGACGGAGGGTCGAAGAACGAGGTGTCTTCGGGCAGTTCCTCGCCGTCTGCCGCCATTTCCTCGGGGTTCAAAAGCAGCGCGACGCTCAGTACCGTTGCGTTGAAGACCTCGTCGCAGCTGCTCGAGTAGCTGAACAACTCCTGCTTGGATTCGACCTCGTCGGAGGTCCGGGCTTTGAGCGCCAACACGACACGAAACGGGCCTTTCTCGTTGGACAGCGTTACCGTCAACACACGGGATCCCCGGTTGGTGAACGACGCTTTCCCCAGGCGTTTCTGCAGCGCGCCTTCGAACGCCGCCTTGGGCGGACACTGTTCTGCTCCCTCCAATCGAACCCAGCGCAATTCCACGGGGTCGATGGTCCGCTGCGGCTGGCTGGCGCCGGTCTCCGGATCTGCGGACGCCGCTCGCGCGACGGCCCATGCCGCTAGCACCACACGGAGCCTGCCACCAGGCAGAGGTTTCAGTGACCCAACGCTAGCGCTGCTCGGAGCATCGGCACTTCGAGTCGGTGAGACGCCGTTCGGAAGTTCTGAACGGAAGAGGGATGCCCGAGTCTTGGCGCGCGCGTTCGTCACTCCTTCACGGAGCGTACCGCCGTTGCAAATGGCTCTGGGCATAACCCTCGCTTTTACCCCCCAAGGCGCACGTCTGCCAAAAACAGCGAACTGCACCCGTGCTGGTCTAGCGTTCCTTGCGTTGCAAGGAACCGCCTCTACCAGTGGAGACTATTCAAAGACGCGGTCGCGCTTGCGGCGGCGGCGCGCGGCTTCAGCGATCTTCTTGCGCTTCTTGATGGAAGGCTTCATGTAGTGGCGACGCTTCTTGAGCTCGCGCAACAGGCCTTCGGCAGCAAGCTTGCGCTTGAGGTGTTTGATGGCTCGTTCCACGCCTTTGCCGTCGACGACGACCTGGAGTGGTTTACACTGGATTGCTTCGCTGGGGTTCGACAAGGGACGCGAAAGGTGACAGAGAGTCGCCCCTTTTGCAACCGCAGATTGGCAAGCGACAGGATTTTTTGGCTAGTCGGACGGTTTGCTAAAAGCAGCTTTAATTTCAATGGCTTGCGCTGGGTCCGACGCGGCGTGGCAGGCTACTCGAAGGAGCACCGCTCGGAGCATCGGGCAACGTCCAGACTAGTCGAGTCGCAGCGACGACGCCCAACGGGAGCAACCCCACCGCTGCCAACGGGATCCAAAACAGGCAGGCAAACGTCACCCCGAAGCCAGCGACGGGGCGCCAATGCCGTCGCATGAGGACGAAGCGTTCCCGAGCCGGCATTCCGCGGAGGGTGAGTGGGTAGTCGAGGAGATTCCACGCCAAGCCGAGGGCCACGGCCAGAAGTTTTGCGGCCAGCAGCAACGGCGCCAGAAAGGGCAAGACCAAACCAAGTACCCACAAGCTCAGCCAGACTGGGAGCAGAACCACCAACCCCGTGACTTGTGCACGAAGCCCGCAGTAGAACGACGCGAAGAAAGAGAGCTCGGGGAAGGGAGGTACCCCGAGAGCGTCTTCGACTCTCCTCACCAACTTCTCCAATGCCGGAGCGCACAACACCGGCGTGAACAACCAGGCCGCGAGTAGCGCGAGGGCAGAGCCCACGAGCCACAACAAAGTAGCCAGCGCCGCGCTTCCCACCCGGCCGTACCAGTGCTCGGATTGGTCCGGAAGCAGCGCCTCGAGCGCCTCGGGCACTCCCACCCAGGTGACCACGCCAACGCCCAAACAGGCCAAGGCGAAGAGAGTCGTCATCGGTATCGACGCGTAGCGCCAGAGCCCGGGCTGGGACGAGAGCATACGCACTGCACCGAACAGGGTGCCCACTCCCGTCCAAAACCCCGGTCTCTTCACGCCAGCTCGACTACCACGGCGACGGCTTCGCCGCCACCGATGCACAACGTCGCCAGGCCACGACGGGCTTTGCGGGCCATCATCGTGTGTACGAGCGTCGTGAGCACGCGCGCGCCCGACGCGCCGATGGGGTGACCCAGGGCCACGGCGCCACCGTTGACGTTCACTTTCTCAAGGGGGATCGAGCCCAGTTGCGCGCACGCTTGAACGACACACGAAAAGGCTTCGTTGATCTCGAACACGTCGATGTCGGACACTGTTAATTTCAAGCGGTCAAGCACCGCGGCGATGGCTTTCGCGGGTGCCGTCGTGAACCACTCTGGCGCTTGCGCCGCCGAAGCGGAACCCACCACGCGGGCCAGGGGCGTGAGTCCAAGTGACGTGACCGTCCGTTCGGTGGCCAATACCACCGCCGCCGCTCCGTCGTTGATGCTGGAGGCGTTGGCCGCTGTGATGGTTCCTTCCTTCTTGAACGCCGGGCGCAAGTTGCCGAACTTCGCCAAGTCGCCGCGCCCTGGTTCTTCGTCGTGTTTGACGACCACGGCGGGTCCCTTCTTTTGAGCGACTTCCACTGGCACGACCTCGGCATCGAAGGCCCCGCTTTCGATCGCCGTCAGCGCACGCCGGTAACTCTCCGCGGCGAAGGCATCCTGCGCTTCGCGCGACAAGTTGTATTCGCTCGCGCACATCTCCGCGGCCTGCCCCATGTGGAAGTCATGGTACGGATCCCACAGGCCGTCGAAGATCATGCCGTCGACGAGTTCGCCGTTCCCCATACGGTAACCTCCGCGCGCCTTCTGGAGGTAGTAGGGCACGCGAGACATCGATTCCATGCCGCCGCAAACCGCGATTGCGCCTTCACCCGTGGTGAGCAAGCGCGCGCCGAAGACGACGGCTTGAAGGCCCGAACCGCAGACCTTGTTGATGGTCGTGCAAGGCGTGCTTTGAGGCAGCCCAGCTTTGAGTGCCGCCTGCCGAGCCGGCGCTTGGCCGATCCCCGCGCTCAGGACGTTGCCCATGAAGACTTCGTCGACGCGATCGGGCGCGACCCGAGCTTTGGCCAACGCGGATCGAATGGCGATGGCTCCGAGCTCCACCGCTGGGACTTCCGCGAGGCCGCCCAGGAACGCACCGATGGGGGTCCGGCTTGCGCCGACGATGAACACATTTTCCATGGCGACAGAGTTAGTGTCCGCGTCATCAAACCACAATCGCTTTTCGGGCCACCAGGGTCGCCTTTGGAGTAGATCGCCGGCATGACCGTTTCGTCCGAGTCGCTCTCCGGTCCAGTTGCCGCCAGGGTTCCTTCCTCGCGTTTCGCCACGTTTGCCTGGGCGGTGCTCGTCTACACGTTGCTCGTCATCATGTACGGCGCGTGGGTCCGGATCACCGGATCCGGAGCGGGCTGCGGCGATCATTGGCCGACCTGCAACGGCGAGGTCATACCCCGCACAGAGTCGACCAAGACGTGGATCGAATACGGTCACCGGTTGACGAGCGGTATCCTGGGACCGATGGCGATCGGGCTCGTGATCTGGGCTTGGACGGATCGTAAGCAAAACCGAGTCACCCGCTGGTGCGCCACGCTCACGTTGTTCTTCGTGATTTTCGAAGCATTGATCGGCGCGGGACTCGTGCTCGCGGAGTTGGTCGCGGACAACGCGTCCGGAGCACGCGCGACGGTCGTGTCGTTGCATCTGGTAAACACCTTGATCCTGACCAGCGCCGCATCGTTCACCGCGTGGTTCGGCGCTGGTAATCCGTTGCCCGTATCGGTGCGGGTCGCGTTTGCCGGGCGTGGTGCGCTGGTGGCGTGTCTCGTCGGGCTCGTGCTGGTCAGCGCGACCGGCGCGATCACTGCGCTCGGGGACACGTTGTTTCCGGTCCACTCCGTCGCTGACGGTGGGTTGTGGGCGCGCGTCAACGAGGAGCTCAGCCTCGGCGCGCACTTCTTGGTGCGTTTGCGCGCCGTTCACCCCGTACTCGCGATTGGCGTCGGGGTTTTTACTGCCAGCCTTGGCGCTCGTTTCGCCGAGCACCCA
>CBINDO010000007.1:0-69837 GCA_966249405.1 uncultured bacterium
GCTCGCCCGAGTTGAGCCCGAAACCGGTATGCGATCCCGGCCACGCTGTGCGACAGGCTTACGGCGGACGCTGGATCGGGATGTGAACGCAGCAGCGCAAGCACGTCTTGGCTCCGGCTTGCTGTGCGCTGGACCGAAGCGATGATCTCTTCCCCGAGGCTCCGGAGTTGCGCTGCGGTCGGGTTTCGTAGTTCCTTCAAACGACGCACGGTGCCCAGTGTCTCGCCAAACAGCTGGTTGAAACCGCGGCCGAGCTGGGCGACCATTTGGTAGCGCTGGGCCTCCTGCAATTGGCGAGCTTTCTCGTCGCGTTCGTATTGAGTCGCCACCAGTAGCGCGTGACGTTCGCGGAGCAAGTTCACCTGTTCCAGGTGGTGGCTGTTGGCCGCTTTCAGCAAGTCCAGCAACCTGCCTACCCCCCAGGCGCACGCAGCCGTGAAGCAGATGAAAACGAGCGTGGCCGTGATCCAGCTCGAGAACACCAAGGTGTCGAGCGCAGGTAGCACCGGTGGCGGCGGGTGCACGAGCGAGGTCACCACCTTGCCGTCGGCGATCAGCCCTCCAATGGCGAACAAAGCGCTGGCGCCGCCAACCACTCCGAACGCCGCCGCGCGTCCAATCAACAAGCCGGCGAAGAGCGTCAGAAACAGCAGCCAGAGCACCGCGGCGGGGGCCCAACCAAACGTCAAAATTGCGTGAGCAAGCGGCAAAAACTGCGAGCCTACGAAGGTCCAGCTCGCGAACCGAGGGTATTGGGAAACGTAAGGTCCCAGCGCCGAAAGCAGTCCACCGATCAGCAACAGATATTCGAACGTTCTTGCGGTCACTTCGTGACCGCCGAGCCACAACACGAGCCACGCGCCAACGAGCACCAACCCGGAACCCGTCAGCACGACGCGTAGCAGCCCTGCGCGCCAGGATTCGAGGTCCTTCACGTGGACCGTGCCTTCGCTCCGTTGAGTCAATCCCAAAACCCCATTCATCGACATTACGTGCGCCTGTAATGTCGACGGTTGGCCCCTAGTGCTTGGCTTTCCAAGGGTCAATACCCAAACGTGAACGGAGCCACGAGCCGCGCAGGATCGGCTGGTGCGGAAGGTGAAATCACGCGCCGTGGATCGGGTGTTATCCTGATCAATTGATGGTGTCCTATTTACTTTCTTGGCAAGAACATCACAGACCCGTCGGCGGGTGCCAACCCGGTCGACTCGGGGCCTTGCCACGACCCCGCATTCATCCAATACAAGCCGCGAGCATCGGTGACCAATTGCGTCGGGCAATCGAGGTTGTCCGCGAGCAAAGTCGGTTCGCCACCAACCGTGGGAATGCGATACAGCTTACCCTCGTGAGCGGAGCAGTAGTCGGGACGCGTCGTTACGTAGACGAACTCGCCATCGACGACCAGCGACCACGTGCCCGGGAGCGTCGTCATCACCGTATCGGTGGCGGTGTCGACGTCGAACGCACGCAGCTCACCGCGGTCGTAGTGGGTGTAGTAGACGACGCCTCCTTGCTCGTCGACGGCGCCGAGCTCTCCCGTCGTGGCCACGAGCTCCGCGCTCGTTTCGGGGGACAGTCCGATCCTCACCACCCAGGACGCGGTCGTCTCGGTATCCTTCGCAGAAAATACGAGCCGCTCGTCGTCGGCGTTCAGCCACAACGCCGTGACGCGACCGGGTTTGCTCCAGAGCGTTCGAGGCGCGCCCAAGGTGTTGGGATCGATGCTCACTACCTCGGCGCTGGGCGTCATGGTCAGGAGCGATGCGAAAACGTGAGTCGAGTTGCCGGCGACCTGCAGAGGGGTACCCGGCGTTGCGTAGGCCTCGAGTTGAGTCCCGCTGACGGCGTCGGTGCGACCGATCGTGCTGGCATCGTTGCGCGACGTCCAGACCTCCGTCCCCGCCTGAACACAGCCCGTGACGCTGCCGGGAGTCGCGACCGATCGCGCGTCCCCACCGGTCCGCGACACGACCCACAACTCTTCGAGGCCTGGAGTCTCCGGATAACCGATTCGATTCGGGAAATAGATGCGCTGGTCGTCACCCAAGCACAGTCGAGCTCCGAACACGACCTGCGACGCGAGCACGGTGGGTTCGCCTGGTTCAATCACGGAAGCGGTGGGCGTCTGAGTAACCTCGGGAGCGCTTTCGTTCGATTCGCCGTTACCGACCGTTGGCGACGGGGCGTGCGAGTCACTCGACGGGCTCGCCTGTTCGCTGGGCGCTGCGTCGGTCGCACTCTCGGAGCCCCGCGCGTCTGAAGTTTGTGACGTTGGGGATGTCGGGCTGGAGCTCTTGCCGGAGCAGCTTGCCAGACCCGCGGTGAAGAGACAGCACACCGCGTGCGTACGCGCGCGCTCGACGGCTCGTGTGAGTCGTCGATTCCAGTTGCGACCTTGCGCCGTGTTCGGCTGCGGACGGGGTGGCGCTTCGTGCCGTTCATTCCTTCCCAACATCGGCCCACCATGCCCCAAGTCTCGGTGATACTCAACGTGTGGACCCTGCGGTATGATTGGAACCGTTACGCGATACCGCGATCTCGGCGTGCGGTCATCGTGGCGTTTGTTTCAATGCGGCGCACTCGGCCGTGGCGCGCGGACGAATGCGTTAACCAACCGCACCTGTCCGTGGGCACGAGGTCGAAACCAAGTTTGGGCAGCCGACCCGGCTAGCCCGGTCCAGGCGGCCCGTGCAAGAGGCTGGCTCGCAGACCGCGTCGTTTCACCGGCAATCGACGTGGCGGGGCCGGTTGCAAAGGCTAGACCGTTGACTTCCCACGCCTGGGGTGTACGAACTGCGTCCGCGGAGCGGTGCAGGGCAACGTTGGGACGTAGCCCTTCGTGACATGGAACGAGGAGACGAGATGCAGATCAAGGTCGAACGATTCTTAACACTTACAGCTATGTTGGCGTCGGCCCAGGTGGGCCTCGTGGGGTGTGGCGACGACGGCGGGAATACGGAGCCGAGCACGACGGACGCGGGCAACACGGAGGCCGACACCGCGACGTCGGATTCGGACAGCGGGCATTCCGTCGACGCTGGCAACCACGAAGATACCGGCAATCTGAACGCGACGCTCGACAACGAGGACGCCGGGGCGAGCCCCGACGGTAGCGTCCCCGCAGACGCCGGCAGCGTCGATGCCGCGGTTTGGACGGACGGGGGGACCGCGCCCGGATCGAGCTCCGGAGATGCCGGAGGGCAGTGGTCGGACGCCGGTGAGACGGTGTGGACCGACGCAGGCAGTGAGACGACTTGGTCGGACGCCGGCAGCGAATGGACGGCGGACGGCGGAGTTGCTTGCCTAGACGGAGATTTCGCGGACGAGGGGCAGGCCGCCTCTTGCTACGCCACCTTCGGCGCCTGCCCGAGCTACACGCTCGCGGCTTCGACGTGCGACATGTTGGTCGCCGATTACCGGGCAGGGATCGTCGAGACGTTCTGGGACTGCTACGAGGACGCGGCCATCGCCGACCCCTGCAGTGAAGAAGCCGACTCCGCGGCGAGCAGCTGTTACAGCTTCTCGGTCGAATACGCGCCACTGTGCGACGCAGCCGTCGAAGACTGCACGACCGTGGTCGACAACTGCGGCGAAGTGACGCTCGCGGAGTGCCAGGGAGTGCTCGAGCAGTACAACAGCACGAGCCGCGCGAGGACCCTGAGCTGCGTCGCCGAGGCGTTGTCGAATCAGCCTGGGCCTAGCTACGAGGGCTGCGGTTACGACTTCTATTACTGCATCAATTGGTCGCCGTCCGTAGAATGACGGCGCGGTAACCCAGGGGAACATGGCACGCGTTGGAATCGAGGAGCCGAGCGAGGACGAGGCGCGAGCGATCGAGCGAGCGCGCGTCGCGCAGAGCAACGTCGTACGGCCGACGCCGCCGCCGTTCCCCTGGGCCAACCACTTCACCACGGTCGGAGTCACGGGCACGAACGGCAAGACATCGACCACGCGCTTGATCGCGGCGGCACTGGAGGGCACCGAGCGCCCGGTGCTGAGCGAGACCACGATCGGCTACGAGTTTCGCGGCCAAGCCGTAAACGTGCCACGCACCCTGAAGGGCTTCTACGGGGCTTTGGCGCGCGCGGCACGTTTGGGTTCACGTCACGCTGCGATCGAGACCACGAGCCAAGCGCTGAGTCGCGGGTACGCGAAGTTGTGGCGCTTCGACGTCGGCGTGTTCACGAATTTGTCTCACGATCACTTGTCGCAACACGGCTCGTGGGAGCACTACCTCGCGAGCAAAGCGCAACTCTTCGTGCATTTGGGGCCGGGTGCGACGGCCGTCCTGAACGCGGGGGACCAGTGTTCGGAGCTGCTCGACCGCGTGACTCCCAGTGACGTGAAGCGGTTGTGGTACGGAGTAAACACCCGCGGCAATTTCGTCGAGGACCCTCACTTGGCGGCGAGTCGCGTCGACGTCACCGCCGATGGCACGCGTGTGACGCTCGCCGACAGCGCACTTGCCGCAACTTTTAACGGCGTGTTGTCGACCAAACTCGTCGGCGCCGTGTTCGCCGAGAATCTGCTGGCGGCGGCGTGTGCGGCGCATGCCGTCGGCATCCCCGCCGACGAAATCGCCGCCAATCTGGCTGCTTGTCCGCGTCCACGCGGACGTTTCGAGGTCGTCCACCGCGACCCGCTGGTGGCGGTCGACTATGCACACACTCCCGACGCGCTGGCGCGCACGTGCCAAACCGGCCGCGTGCTTGCGGGCGACAACCGATTGATCGTGGTGTTCGGCGCAGGCGGCGGTCGCGACACGGACAAGCGGGGGCCCATGGGGCGTGCCGTCGGTGAATACGCTGACGTTGCGATCATCACCAACGACAATCCGCGCAACGAGGAGCCGCAGCTCATCGCGGCTGCGTTGCTCCAGGGCTGTCGAGAAGGTGGCCGCGCCGCTGCCACGGTAACCCTCGACCGTCGCGAAGCGATCGTCGAAGCGGTGAGACGGGCAAAACCGGGAGACTGCGTACTGGTGACCGGCAAGGGACACGAGCTCGACCAGGAGATCGCGAACCTAAAACTGCCGTTCGACGACGTAGCGGTGATCCGCGCCGCGTTGGACATCCGCTCTCGACCCTGAGTTCGGTTCAGTTTGAGCTAACTCGGGTTGGGCCCAGCTCCTCCACGACGCAAACCGGCTCCCGCCCACCAATTCACGCGCGGCGATAAGCGCCGGGGGTCAAACCGGTGAGACGCTTGAACACGACGTTGAGGTGCGACTGGCTCGAGAAACCGCACGCCAACGCCACGGTCGTCAGCGTCTGGTTGCGGTCGCGCAACATCGATTTGGCCTTCTCCAGTCGACGTTGGGTGATGAATTGGTGCGGGGTGACACCGAACGTCTTGCGGAACACACGCGTGAAGTGATCGGGGCTGTAGCCCACGAGCCCCGAAAGGTCCACGACGCTGAGGTCCATCGCCAAGTTGCGTTCGATGTAGTCCGCGAGCAGTGAGCGTTGGGCTTGGCTCAGGCTGGCCTGGGGCTCGAGGGGTTTGGCTTTCGGATTGTAACGTTGGGTGACGTACGCCGCGAGCGCGATGGACAGCCCCTGAACGTAGGAAGCACCGAACGGCGCGTTGGCTTCGGCTTGCATCTTGAGGCGCGTTCCCAAGTCCACGATGTGCGAGTCGTGGATCCCGTAAATCGGGCCGCGACTGGCATCGAGTTCGAGCGGCGCTTGCCCGAACAGAGCGTGCAGCGTGGCCGGTGGAAGCACGATTGAGACGCACTGCGTAGTGGCACCGGTCCAACGGACCTCCTTCATGTGTGTACCTCGCGGCAGCAGATCGATCATGCCGCTGGTGCGCACGAAGGTGTGCGTTTTCTCTGGCGCCGCGGTTGCATCGGTGCGGTAGCCGCGAATCTGGACTTCGGTGACGCCGCCGGTCCAAAGCAGCACCGAGTCGGACTGACCAACGAGGTCATGAATACTGCCTTGCTCAGGAATGTCCCCGACGCGCATCGGTAATCCCGCCCAGTCAGAGCCGGTGAGCGGGAGCCCGTACTTGTTACGCATACGCTTTCACCCGTTCGGACACATACACCCAAATCGCGACTCCGCAACGCGCCATGTGTGACGGTGGCGCTTGGGGCGAACGTTCCACATGAACCAATCCGCTCCGAGTGGGTGGCGATTGGAGAAACTTTGAAGACGGTTGTATGCCGTCGGGTTTGTGGAAACCGAATGTCGGAAACCTGAAAGACAGCTCCAAGACCTTGCGCCTAGTTGGTCACGTAGGTTCTATGCGCAAGCTTCGAATCTGGGGTGCATTGGGTGTGGCGTTCCCGTGTCTGCTGTCGGCGTGCCAGGGCGCTGATGGTAGCGATGCTCCGGCTCAGAACGCGAACATGATCAACGCGACGACGTCCGACTCCGCGACGTTTGCCTCGTCTGCTGCGCTGCCGGACGTCTCCGCTACGAACCCGCCGCCCCGCCGGTGACGCCGCCGACGAGCGTCCCTCCGAATGTGCAGCCCCCGGCTCCGCCGTCGGTGACACCCTCGACCACCACAGCCACTCCGCCGGCGACCGAACCCGGCGAAACCTCCGACGAGGGTTCTTCCGAGCGCTCCGATGTCGCCACGGAAACGGGGGCGTCGACCAGCACGGGGGGGTGACGCGACGTCTTCCGGTGCCCCCGGGGTCAGCAGCGAGGAGCCATCCCCGAGTGGTTGGCAGCCATGCAAGTCGAACCCGTGCGTGATTTTGCCGTTGGGCGACTCCATAACCGACGGCGTGGGGGTCAGCGGTGGTGGTTCCTATCGCATCGAGCTCTTCAGCCTGGCGTTGGCTGACGTCAAGGCGATCACTTTCGTTGAAGGCTTGAGCAACGGCCCACAGATGGTCGACGGTGTCACCTTTCCACGCTCCCACGAAGGCCACTCTGGCTGGACCGTGCAACAGATCGACGACCTGTTGTTCAAGAACGCACCTCCCGTCGCCATTACCTCCAACCCCGAGATCGTCCTGCTGCACCTCGGCACCAACGACATGTGGAACGGTCCGGACGGTGCACCTCAGCGGTTAGGCGCGCTCGTCGACAAGCTCGTCGAAGCGTTGCCCGAGTCTTTGATCGCCGTCTCCACGATCATCCCATGGCCGCAAAACGCCGGTTTGGTCGACACCTACAACGAGGGTGTCGTGGCTGAGGTGAACGAGAGGATTGATGCCGGAAAGCACGTGATTCTCGTCGACCAGTTCGAGGGGTTTCCTGCCGCCGAGCTCGCCGACGGGATTCACCCGAACGCCACGGGGTACGAAGTGATGGCGGGCAAGTGGTACGCGGCGATCTCCGACTACCTCCCGACGGCGCAATAACGGAAAGTTGGGGGCGGTCCCGGGCGCTGGGAGAGTTGGGGGGAGAGGAGTGGGGCGCAGGCAACCGCATCGGTTCGCCTTGCGCCCGACGGGGGTAAACGCCCGCTGTGGGCGGGGAAGGCGGTGGCACACGACGCCGGTGAGCGTTCGCGCGAATTTTGGCAGGGCGCGGGCGCTCAAAGTCGAGCCTGCGACCGGTGATTGTGGCAGGCTGCGAAAAACTTGGATGCATCGGTGGGCGGGAGCCGTGAGCTTCCGACCCAACGCTGGGCCCAACCATTAAAGTGTATTCAACATGATTTTCCGTCGTGCGTCGTCTGTGGTTGTCGATGGGGCCGCGTTTGCGTCGCTGGCGTTGGCCACCGTGAGTTGTAACACCTTCGATGATCCGCCGAGTCGCGAGACGCCGACGGCGCCGAGCCCGGCGTTTCCAACCGTGCCGGTGCCGTTTCCGACGGTCACGGCGCCAACCCTGGGGCCCCGAGCGCCGTGTGGCACGATCTCGGATCAGGACGGCGATGGGGTCAACGGCGTCGATCGAGCCGGCTGCGATGCCGACTCCCCGTGGCCCATCGACGTCAGCGTCGCCGACTGCGACGACTTCGATGCTACCCAACACCAAGCCGTTCGCTACGGATTGGACGCAGACGGCGACGGCTACGGGGGCCCCATCGTTCAATGGTTGTGCGAAGGGACGGAATCTCCAGGGCTGAGCCCGAACACCACCGATTGTGACGATACCAACCCGTACGCCCAGGCCTATCTGTACGTGGACGCGGACGGCGATGGCCGTGGCGCCGCGACGGACCTGCCCGCGTGTGAGGCCGCCGACTTGGCTGGCTTCGCGCCCAATTCGGCCGACTGTGACGACGCCGATCCCGCCGTCTACGAAGGCGCTACCGGAGAGTCCGCGTACGACGGCGTGGACACCGATTGCGACGGTTACGATGTGCCTTGGGTTCACGTCGAGAGCGTGAGTGAGCTCGAGCCGTTCTCCGAGTCGCCTTGGTGCGAAGGACCCGTGCTGGCGATCACCGCGCTCGTGAGTTCGGGTGACTTGTCCGACTTGGTAGTGCTCCAAGTGACCAACGTGGGCACCTCGGCCGTCTCGGGCGCGAGCGTGGTGATCGAGCAACTCGGCTCGGACAAGACGGTGACTTCGACCGCTCGTTCCGGCATTCCCGAACTCGCCGCAGGCGGCGTGTTCCTCTATCACCTTCACGCCGCCGGAACGTATCAAGCGGCTATCGTCTACGACTTGGATGGCGAGGCCTCGGGTGACGTCGACGTGTGGACCAGCAATCCCGCCGCGAGCAGCGGAGTGAACTCGCAGGTGCCCGACTCGGACGGCGAGGTTTCAGCAGTGGGGGCGGACGCCGCCGCGTCGATCTTGGTCGACGCGGCAGTGGACGGTGGGACAGCCGACGAAGCCCCGGACGCGGCTGCCGTCGATATCGGTGATGGCAACGGCGATGCGGGTGCGCCGGACGCGAGTGTTCCGACTTCGAGCCCGGAAGCTGGCGCGGGCCTGCATCCGGTCGAGGGAGGCCCACGTTGCGAGTTACTGCAGGCGCCGCTCCTGATCACGCTCGAGCTCGACTCGGACCCGGTGACGCCCTGACCACGGCTGCACGTTTACGCGTGCAGCTCGCCTCAGAGGTGAATACCACCGGCGACCTCGACGCGCTGTCCATTGATCCACCGGGACTCCGCAGACAGCAGTGCCGCGACGGCGTCACCGATATCATCGGGCAACCCCACTCGACCGAGCGCCGTTTGATTGGCGATCATGGCGTTGAGTTGCGGGTTGTCGCGCACCGCGCCGCCGCCGAAGTCGGTTTCGATTGCTCCGGGCGCCAACGTGTTGACCCTAATCTTGCGCGGTCCGAGCTCGAGCGCTTGATATCGCGTGAGCACTTCCACGGCGCCCTTCATGCTCGCGTAGGCGGCGTATCCCGGTAACGAGAAACGCGCCAGGCCGGACGACACATTGAGGATGCTGCCCCCGTCGGCGATCAGCGGGAGCAACTTTTGGGTGAGGAAAAACGGGCCCTTGAGGTGCACGGCCACGAGTGAGTCGAAGTCCGCTTCCGTCGTTTCGGCGAACGTCGCGTACACGCCGTGACCGGCGTTGTTCACCAGGTGATCGAATTGGCTGCGACCGAACTGAGATAGCGCGCCTCCAAGCTCCGATGCAAACCCACCGAACGTCTCGGGCTTGCCGGTATCGAGCGGAAGGGCGAGAGCTTTGCGTCCGAGCCCACGCAGCTCTTGGACGACGGTCTCCGCTTCGGCGCGTTGACTGCGGTAGGTGATGATCACGTCCAAACCGCGTTTGGCCAGGCTGACTGCCGATGCGCGACCTAGACCGCGGCTGCCTCCGGTGACGAGTGCGAGTTGCGTATTCATGATATGTTTGCTCCGTTGTAGAATGGGTGCTGGCGCGCGAGCGGCGAGCGCCGTTGGTGGTGGGGAGTCTGCGGTTCGAGGGCGTCGGAGACAACCGCCCAAAGACTGACCAGTCTGTTCAAGAATGTTGAACAATGGTCGCGATTCGCCGATCATGCCTTCATGAACCAAGCCGAGAAGCTGCGCGTCTTCATCCGGGTCGCTGAACTCGGAAGTTTCACGGCCGCAGCGGTTAGTTTGGGCTTGCCGAAGGCCAACGTCTCGGTGGCGATCTCCGCGTTGGAGTCCGAACTCGGAGCGCAGTTGTTTCACCGTACGACGCGGCGAGTGCGTCTCACGGCAGATGGCGCCCTCGCTTTGGAGAGAGCACACGAACTCTTGAACGGGCTCGACGCGTGGGCGCAGATGTTCCACAAGGACGTGAACCTACGCGGACGATTGCGCGTCGACATGCCGGTGACGATCGCCAGAGACGTCGTCATCCCCAACCTGCCGACGTTCCTGCAACGTCACCCGCAACTCAGCGTCGAGCTGAGCAGCACCGACCGTTTCGTCGACCTCGTGGCAGAAGGCTTCGACTGCGTGTTGCGAGTCGGAGCGCGCACGGACTCGAGCTTGATTGCGCGCCCAGTGGGACATTACCGGATCGTCAACTGTGTCAGTCAGCGTTACGTCGCCGCTTACGGCAAACCGAAGACCTTGGCGGACTTGTCCCGCCATCGGCTCGTCCACTACACCACGAGCTTCGGTCAACCACCGGGAGGCTTCGAATACGTCGACCCGAAGACTGGCGAAGAACACCAAGTTCCCATGAGTGGCGTGCTTACGGTAAACGCTGTCGCGGCGTACATGGCTGCGGCCATGGCCGGCTTCGGTATCGTGCAAGTGCCGGAGGTCGGGGTCAGGGACAGGCTGCGTTCGGGCGAGCTGATTGAGGTCCTGAGTGAATGGCGCCCTGCGCCGTTGCCCGTCACCTTGCTCTACCCGCATCGTCGGAACTTGCCGTCGAGAGTGCGCGCCTTCTTGGATTGGATGGTGAGTTTATTGGCGCCTAGAATGAGCTCCCAACCGAGTTGACTCCCCACGGTTGCCCACTAGAGTCAGGGGCGGCGGACCTCATGGCCAGCACCAACGTCTCTCGAGCGTCCCATTCCCGCGTCAAGCGAGCTACGGACGCGCTCGCCTCTCCCATTTGGGTCGGGGTGGTACTCAGCTTACTGGGCTGTGAGCCCTCCGTGGACGTGGGCAACTGGCGGTGTAGTTCCGCGCCGTTGTTCATCCCGCCCGACGGTAGCCCGATCGTTGCTGGCAAAGATCTCCCGGTCGAGCTCGATTGGTCCACCTCCTTCGAGGATGGCTTCTGCGGCTACTCGAACGCCACGGGCTTCTGTTATTCGGACCCCGGCGCGACGCACCGCGTCGTGGAGTCGCCAACACACTCGGGCAATCGAGCGGCTGCGTTCGACATCACGACCGACCCCTCCAAGGATGGCCGGCAGACCCGCTGTGTGCGCGAAGGGTTGCTGCCGGATGACGCCGTCTACGGTGCATGGTTCTACATTCCTTCGGGAACCACTTCGCGCGGCAACTGGAACTTGATGCACTTTCAGGGCAGCGACGGAAACGATTTGCGTGGGCTTTGGGACGTGTCGGTAGCGGTCACGGATTCAGGAAAACTTCAGCCTTTCGTGCGTGGCTTTCGAGGCATTGGCATGCTCAATCCCGCGCCGGAGGTGGAGTTGCCGACGGAGCGTTGGTTCGCGCTCGACTTCAGGTTGCGTCGCGCTTCCACACCGGTCGGCAGCGTCGCGCTCTATCTCGACCGCAAGTTGATCATCGAGCAGTCGGACATCATCACCGATGACTCGGCGTGGGGTCAGTGGTACGTGGGCAACCTGGCTACCGACCTGGAACCGCAGCAGTCGACCATCTACGTCGATGACGTCACCATCCGGAAGGAATTGGATGGCGCGAGCCTCTAACAACGACGAGGCCGAACGGCGTGCGCTTGGTTACGGCCATCGACGCGTCACGCGCCGGTTGCTGCCCTTTGGCCTGGGCTTGATTGCGTGGCTGCCCGGCAATCCCGCGGCAGCTGCCCCACAACTCACGTGGCAGGCACCCAGTGATTGCCCTCAGGGGCCAGCGGTGTTGGCGTTGGTGCGGGACATCGTCGGTGAAGAAGTGTGGGGCACCACGACCTTGCGTGCCTGGGGTACGATCACCGAAACTCCGACTGGTTATCGGCTCGAGCTGCGCACCGAGTCCGGGGACGAAAGCCACGTGCGAACCCTCGACGCGAGAGCTTGCGGAGATTTGCTCGGCGCATCGGCGGTGGTGCTGGGCCTCAACTTGAAGGGCGAAGCGGCAGCGGGCGGCGTCGATGGCGCGTCAGACTCGGGGTCGAACACGCAAGGCGATTCCGGGGGCCGAGGTGCAGCGGCTGCGAGCGGCGACTCGACCACCGGAGCCGACTCGAACAACGACCGTTCAGGGCAAGGAGAGACACCGAAAAATGCGGACGCGGCCAACGGCCGAGAGTCAGCCGCGGACGACTCCGACGACGAGAGCCCAGCGGCCGTGCGCGACAGTTTTTGGATCGGGTTGCCGCTCGTGGCGGTAGGGGTCGGTTCTTTGCCCGAGCCCACGTGGAGCGGCGGACTGTCGGTTGGGTCGTGGTTCTCCGATTGGTCGGCGTGGTTGGCCGCGCGTTACCAACTGCCGCAGACTGTGCAGTCGACTTCTTCGGACCAAGTCGGCGCGCAGGTGAACCGCTACGGGGGAGAACTCGCGTTGTCGCGCCATTTCCGCGCCGGACCGATGGAGTTCGGGCCTTTCGTGGGTTTCGGCGTGGACTACCTCACGGCGCGGGGAACTGGGGTAGACGTGGTCAGTGCGCGGAGCGGCTCGTTCGTGAGCTCGGCGGCGGTTGGGTTCGTCGCCCGGTTGTCGGTCGCAAACTGGGTGTCCCTGTCTGGGACGCTGTGTGGGGAGGTAGCCCTCGCGCGGCCGCGGTTCGTGGTCGACGCGCTGGGTGAAGTTGGTCAACTTGGCCCGTTTCAGGGCCGCTTTGCCCTCGCCACGGAGTGGAAGTTTTGACGGATCTCAGAGGGCTAGGGCACTGCCGTCTTGTGCCGTTACCAGGGTGGCGTCGTGCCTTCCCTTAGACCCCAAACCCTCTCGCCGCCTCCGCCCCCCGATGGAGGTCCTCGCCCGTTGGACGCTTCACCGCCACAACCCCTCCCCACGTTCGAAGCCGTCTACGAGCAGCACTTCGAGTTCGTCTGGGCGATGGCGCGTCGTTTTGGCGTGGCCCCCGAGTCGATGGACGACGTCGTGCAAGAGGTCTTTCTGGTCGTAAACGCCAAACTATCGACCTTGATCAGACCCGAATCGCTGCGGAGTTGGCTCTACGGCATCGTACGCCGCACCGCGAGCGGCCACCGTCGCAAGGTGGCGCAGCAGCGGAGCTCGGGACCAGTGGCCGTGGAAGACCTCCCCGATGAAGACGGGTTGCGCTCTCCCGCTGATCTCGCGGAACAAAACGAGCAAGTCCGAAGGTTGTGGACTTTGCTCCAGGAGCTCGATCCACCGAAACGAGAGCTCTTCATCATGGCGGAACTGGAAGAGTTTACCTGCCCCGAGATCGCCGAAGCCCTCAACATCCCCCTCAACACTGCCTATTCACGCTTGCGACACGCGCGCGAAGCGTTCGAGGCTGCATTGGCTCGCCACAAGGCGCGGAAGGCTGTTCAATCATGAACTCCGAATTGAGCAAAGAAGCCGCGGACCTCGTCAAGGTCGGGCGTGACGCATTGCGTCCAACCGTAGACGACAGGGCGCGCGTGCTCGCCGCCCTGAAGGCTCAATTGCCGGTGGCGCTCGAACCGACGGCGACTGGCGTCAGCGCGGCGAGCGGTGTGGGGGTGGGCACCAAGGCGCTGGTGCTCGCGGCGGGCGTGGCTGCCACGATCGCGGCGGTCGCCGTGTTTTCGGCGAGAAGGCCCGAGCAAGCGCCGCCGTCGGTCCCGAGTTCTGACGTACCTGGCGCGGTCTTCGCCCCAACGGTTCCGGAACCTCCCGCGGGCTTCGGCTTGCCCGCGCCGATGGTCACGGCAGCGCCTGCGCCGGCCCCCGTTGGCAGTTCTGGCGTCGGCAACCGCGCGACGCCTGCCGATCGTCTGGGCGAAGAGGTAGCGCTCTTGACCCGAGCTCAGCGCGAGTTTCACGCCGGTAATTTGAAGGCAGCCCTCGCCTCCGTGGACGAACATCGCCGCAAGTTTGCACGTGGCCGACTCGGGCAAGAGCGCGTCAAGTTGCGAGTGAAGATCTTGTGTGGCCTCGGGCGCGTTGCAGAGGCGATGTCGGAGCAGCGCAAGCTCGGGTCCTCGAAGTCGGGCCCCGAAGATGTTTGCGGCCAGTCGCAGTGACTGACCCGCCGTCGGCCTAGTCGAGCGAGCACGACGGCCGGGTTCGAACCGCTGAAATCGCGAGCGTACCGGTTACTGAGCGATGCAGTTGTCTTGCATCACTTGCCAGATCGCCGTCGCACTCGCTTCGGAGCCGGCTGCGGTTGGGAATAGCCCGTCCGGCCCAATGTATTCGTCCATGAAATTGTCGAAGGTGAGACGCAGGTCGAGCCAGTGGCAATCGAGCGGCGCGTTCTGGCAGACCGATTCGAGCCGCGGGCGCAGGAAGTCGACCCGTTCCGTCGCAACCGGATCGCGGCTCTCGGGGTAAAACGCGTATACGACGTCTTCGACGCCGTTGGCCGCCATCTCGGCGAGCAGACTCTCTGCAGCAGGAGCCACGTCGGTCAAGCTCGTGCAATCTTCGTACGGTGCCTCGCACATCGTCAACAGCGCGTCTGCGCCACCGCCGTTCATGATCACCACTCGCACCGGGCCGTCATCGAGCGCGGTGAGATACTGCTGTCCGATGCCGCCGCCGAGCAACGCGTTGGCCACCGTGCGGGAGCCATCGCGGTAGCGTTCACCCTCTTCGAGCACACCCGCCGATCGAGCCAGCGCTTCGAGGTAAGCCGTGATTTGATGGCTCTGAGCGAAGAAACTGTCGCCGATGAGCAGCACGTCGTTGGGGCTCATCTCACTGTGTTCACATCCCGAAGGTTGCGTGACCGCGCCTTGGGTGGTTTCCTGCGCGGTCGTTGGGTCGCTCATCGAGCCCGCATCGCCGCCGGTATTGGGCTCCGTGGCGGCGTCGCCGGTCGCGCCGCTGCTCGACGCACTGGGCGTCGGGATCGGCGCGGGGCCCTCGGTGCGGCAGGCGCCGTCGGAGCAAACGTGAAACGGAGAAACGGCGGCACAATCGTCGTCGTCTCGACACACCGCGTCGCAGTGTGCGACGCTCTCCGAGCGGCCGCATTGGTTGGCGCCCTCGGACGAGATACACGTGGCGTTGGGGAAGGACGCGCACGCCTGGTCGTCTTCGCAGCTCACCGTGCACACGCCGCACACACAGCTGAGCCCGTCGCCGCAGTCGCTCTCGCTCGACGAGCACGACTTCAGGAAGTGGGTTTCGCCACCCGTCTCGATTTGGTTGCGGGCTTGGCAACCGAGGGTCATGGCGCCGAGACCCAGCATCGCGACGAGCGTGGACAGGTGGAGGCGGCTCACCGCCGTTTTGAACTTAGCTTTCACGGTCGCTGTTTTCGTTGACCACATGTTGCCCGACGTAAATCACGACGCGATCCATGGGTGGGGGGTTGGCTTCGGTTTGGTTGACCTCGGTAACTCGGTGGCGCAAGTCACTGAGCATGGTGCGCAGGCGCTGGAGCGTGCCGAGGACCTCCTCTTCTAGCGGATGTCCCTTCCAGAGATCGATGGTATAAGTGCTGCCGCCAATTTGGTCTTGTGGCAAAGGTGCCGCTTGGCTGGTACGCAACCGGCCGAGCACGGTGTTGACCACGGCCTTGAAGTGGTCGAAGACGGCAGCCTCCCAGCCCAACGTGGCTCCCAGCGGGATGACGAGCGCCGGGGCATGGTACCGCGTCTGCCCATCTTCTTCGATCTGGCGGATCCGGCCACTCGACGACAACCGCGAAATCGCGGCCTCCACCGACACTGGCTCGGTTTGCGCGCGTTCGGCGATCTGCTCCACGCTGAGCGGGCCCTCGCGATACATCAAGGCGACATGGAACTCGTCTTCACCTTCGTCGCCGCGTTTGCGCTTGAGCGCCGCGAGCTCCTCGGCCGTGGCGGCGCGGTAAGTCGTTTGCGCGCCCTTGCCGAGAGTGAACACGAGCTGGCTCTCGCGCAGGTCTCTCAACACCGCCCGCACCAACGCTTCGTCGTCGTTGGGGAACCGTTCCAGCAGCTCCAGGCGCGAAACCAGGCCTTCGCTGCGCAAGAACTGGAGCACGTCTTGTCGAAGGGTGCGACTCCGATCGGTCGACGTCTCCGCGACGCGCAAGATCTTCCGGCGGTAGGTGCGTAAACCCAGGCCGAACATGTCTGCGCTCACTTTGCGGCTGACGCCGAGGCGCTCGAGCTCTCTAACCAGGTCGATGAACACCAAATTGGCGATTTGGGCAAGCGGCGCACGCACGCCGCCCGTGGTCGCCAGTTGCGCCACGAGGATGGCGGTCTGGCGCACCAGGGCCTGGATCAAAAGCTCGACCGTCATACTGGGTAAGGCTGGTTGGAGAAGCGGCGCGAGACGCGCGGCCTTCATTCACACACTACAGACCCTAAGCCATGCCGCAAAGGGGGACAAATTTGCCCCTTCCCAAAGCGGGCCGGCTCGCACGAACCCCTTCGACTCGCGTCGCCGAAGTGGGTGGTCCTCGTTCAGTTTCCGCCGTCCGCCGCCGCATCCAATGACGACTGCGGCCCAGTCTGGGACGCGTCGGACACCACTTGGTGGTCGGCGTCGGGTTCGGAATGTGAACCAGCGTCGCTGCCAACATGGTGAGACGCGTCGGGCACCTCGTGGTGACTAGCGTCCGAGGTCTCGTGCCCGTGGGCGCCGCCTGCGTCCGCCGCTCCGATGTGACAAAGGTCTGCGCACGCCGCGTAGATCACCGAACAGCCTGCGAGGTCACCCGCGTGGCCGACCTCGTGACAGGCGTGGCCAAGGCCGCTTCCCTGGTCGTACTCGTGGCACAGTTCGCCCATCTCGTCGCATTGCTCTCGATTCGGCGCCCCGGCTTCTGGGGACGGCAACTGCCCCGAGTTGCAGTAGGTGAGACAAGTGTTGCTCAGCATCGAGCACTCCGGGTCGCTCGCCGATTCCGCGAGCTCCACGCACAACTCGGCGACACCGTCGGGGTCGTCCACGCCTCGGCACGCCGCGGACAAGATCGAGCACGCGCTCACGCTTGCATCCTCTTCGGGCACCGTGCCGTCCGTCGTACCACTCGACTGAGTCGCCGCGCTGGACGTATCTCCGGGCCCAGCCTCGGCGCTCGGAATCACGACTGCCCCCTCATCGTCGCTGCACGCCGTGGTCGTCAAAGCGAGCAAGACAAAGGTGAACGAGCGGAAGGGCGTGGATGAAACGAAGGGCATCAGTGTGTTCCTCGAGCGGTCCTGATGGGCGGGAGCCGGGAGTCGACGTGCAGGCGCTGGGCCCAACCCAAAGCAGGATCGTAACCGTTGCATGGGGATGTGACAGCGCTCGGCTCGCGTCAACGAGGGAGCTCGACACTGGTGCGGTATTTTTCGCGCCCAAGGCACGTCGTGCTTGGGCGCCTGTAACTGGCGTCGCCACGAGCGCCGTGGCAAGCGGGTACATTCCCAGGCGCTCGTGAATCCGTCGGACCTTCAGTCGCACTCGCCTTCGCTCGCGTACCGCACGCCGGGACAACTGCCGCTACCGTACACCGTTACGCCTTCGCAGGTGCAGTAAGCGACTTCGTCTTCGGTGCACCCTCGTTCACTGGCGGCACATACTCCTTGTCCCGCTTCGCAACCGAGGCCTTCGCAGATCCCCGAGACGCAGTCTTCGTGGGTGGTGCATGCTTCGCCATCGGGAGCCTTGCACTCGAGAGCGTCGTCGTAACGGCCGCCTGGACACGTGCTGCTCCCGAAGAACCACACTCCGTCACAGCCACAATAGGGCTGCAAATCGTCGGTGCAGATGCGATCTCGACTCGCGCAGCGCCCGGGAACGTCGCAGCCTTCGCCTTCACAGATCCCCGACGCGCAGTCGTCGTGAGCCTCGCAAGGATCGCCGTCCATGGCCTTGTACGGGCAGTCCGTCTCTTCTCGATGACGTTCGCCCGGGCAGCTAGAGCTGGCCCAGAACATGTTCCCGTCGCAGTCGCAGAAGTTGCGAAGGTCGTCGGTGCAAGTGCGTTCTTCTGCAGCGCATACTCCTTCGAAATCCCCGCAGCCTACGCCTTCGCAAATCCCAGACTCGCAATCGTCGTGGACGTTGCAGCGTGCGCCCGCGGGTTGCGTCCCGCTGCCACACGGACCTTCGTACGCATAACGTGCTCCTGCGCAACCCGGTCCACCGGAAGAGCCTTGGAACGTGACGCCGTCGCACCCGCAGTATTGCACGAGGTCGGCGTTGCACGTCGCTTCGGTGGGCACGCACACTGCGTCCGCGTCGGAACACGTGGCGCTGCGACACGCACCGGACTCGCACTGGCCATCGGACTCGCACGCCTGGCCGAGCGAGAGGGGGGACGCGGGCGAGCTTGCATCCAGAGGTGTCTGGCCGGCGTCGTGCAATGGAGTGGAGGTGGGCTCTGGCACCGGCTCGGTGCTTTCTGGGTGTCGGCACACGCCTTCGATGCATTCGTCGAGCGCGCCACATTTCTCGTCTTCCGATTCCTCCGAGCATTTCTTGGTGCAAACGTCGGCAGCGCTGCCGCCACCGCAGCTCTCGCTGATGCGCGAGCATACCGACTCGGCGCCTAAGTCACTGCAAGCCGCGTTTCTTTCGCAAGGTTTGGTGCACACGCCGCAGACACATTCCAAATCACCGCAAGTCGCGTCGGAGTCGCACGCTTGGAGCCAATGCGTCTGACTGCTCGCCGGGTGATCCCCCGCGTCGACGCGGGCGCCACAACCGGTAACTACCAACCAGCCCAGAGCCAAGCATGTCGAGGTCGTGCGACGTGCAAGTCGCGTTGCCCATGAAATCGTGTGTCGAAGTTCGAGAGGTTGCATCGTTGTTGCTTTCATTTTTGGTTGCTCGCCAGGTGAGGCCACCGATCGTCACGAGGAAGAGGATTGTCCGCAGTAGAAGGTGACGCGTTGAAACGTCTCCGGGGTTGCGTGTTTTTGGTTGTGTTGGATGGTGCGGTCCCACAACGCGGTCAGCCGCGCCCGGGTCTCTCGCAGCAGCGCCCGAACTTCACGTTCTTCGGGGTGTCCTGGCCAGATGTCGAAGGTGAACGTGCTGCCCCCGACTTCGTCGTCTGGTAGTGCCCGCGTCTCGCCGTTCTGCAGCTTGATGCACATCGAGCGCACCATCGCTTGGAAGTGATCGAGCAATGCCGCTTCCCAACCCGCGCGCGCCCCGAGACCGATCACGCACTCGCCGCTCTGCAACTTCGCCGGGTCGTCGTCGACCGGCGCTACGCGGCCTTCTCGGCGAAGCTGCTCGACCGCCTGTGTCAGCAGGCCATCGGGAAGCGGTAACTTCTGACCCAACTGTTCGAACGTCAGAGGACCCTCGTGGTGGACGAGGACCCATGCCATGGCGGCGAGGCTCGAGAGATCGGAGTCTTCGGTCGGCGCGAAGTCTTCGGCCGGAGTGATTCGATATACGGTCGCGTCGCCTCGTCCCGTGCTGTAGACCAAGCCAGAGTCCCGGAGGTCGCGCAGGATTGCCTTGACGCTCGATTCGTCGTCGCGACAAAAGCGCTGCAACACCTCGGCGCGGCGCACCGCCTTCTTGTCCGAAAGGTATTCGTAAATCGCCGTCCACAAGGTCTGGCCTTGGTCCGTCGCACTTTCGGAAAGGCGTTGCAGCTTCTGTTGATAGGAACGAAGCGCCATCCCGAACATGTCGGCGATCACCTTCTGTCCGAGTCCTTGCTGTTCGAGTTGTCCGGTCAAATCGGTGAAAACCTGGTTCGCCACGTGCGCGAGCGGCGCGCGGAGACCAGCCGATGTGGCGACGTGAGCGATGAGGACGGTCGTCTGGCGGACGAGGCCGTCAATCAATGCCTTGGTGTTGAGCATGAAACCAGTATGACCCGCTGCCGCTTCCGTCGAACAGCGTGAGAAATCACGTCAGCAACGAGAAGGTTGCAAGGCGGTTGCCGGGTTGCGTCGGTGTTCCACGTTTCGCCCCGGAGCGTTGACAAGCATACTTGTCAGGGCGCAAGCTAGACTTTGCATGGCCGAAGCCTTCAACCGGGTGAAAGCAAGTCGCGAGCGCCGCGGCCTGACGCAGGTCGAATTGGCCGAGCGCACCGGATTGACGCGCCAAAGTATCGGCGCGATCGAGGCCGGCCGCGCGACGCCGGCGGTTGACGTCGCGTTGCGCATCGCGAGCGTCCTCGACTGTTTGGTCGAGGAGCTTTTCGGGCCTGCGGCAGAAAGCGAGCCGATCGGCGCCCAGAGTTACCGCTCTCCGATCTCGGGGCGCGCCGTGTTGGCGCGGATAGCCGGCCGCTGGATGTGTTATTCGCTGCAGCGATTCGACGTTTCGACTGCTGCCGACGGGATCGTCTCTGCGGACGGTGCGAGGCGTGGCGAGGTCCTGGTCCAGCCGTTGCGCGCAGTTTCCGAACTCGAAGGAAACGTAGTCCTGATGGGCTGCGCCTTGGGGATCGGTTTACTCGCGAGTCGCTTGAATTCGCGCGCTGGCGCTGGGCGATTTCTGTGGTTGTCTACGTCGAGCGCAGCCGCCCTCGAGGCGCTCGCCGACCAGCAGACGCACATTGCCGGAATTCATTTGGCGGACCCGCGGACGGGCGAGTCGAACGTGCCGGAGGTGCGTCGCGCATTCCCGAAGGAGCCGTTCACCTTGGTCACCCTGGGGCGCTGGGAAGTCGGTCTGTTGGTGAGACGTGGGAGCAACCAGCCGGTCCGGAGCCTCGCCGATCTCGCAAAACCGAGCGTTCGTTTCGTAGGTCGCGAACCAGGAGCAGGGGCGCAACGCATGTTGGAGCGTAAGGTGCGGGGACAGGGTTTGCCGGTGAGTTTGGTGCGCAAGCCCGACGTGCAAGTGACGACGCCCATGGACGTGGGCCGAGCCGTGGCCTTGGGCGCGGCCGACGTCGGCCCGGGCACCCGCGACGTCGCGCTGACGCTGGGCATCGACTTCATTCCGATGGCGGAGGAGCGGGTCGATTTGGTGTTGCCCCAGGTGGTGCTCACGGACGCTCGTGTGCAGCGGTTGCTGGACGTGCTCTGCTCCGGGGAATTTCGTCGGGAATTGACGGAGCTCGGCTACGATATGCGGGCTGCGGGTGAGCGTGTTGCGGAGGTCGACGTGTCATGAACGAATACTCGAAGCGGATCGGTTTCTCGCGTCTTCGGCGTTTGGTAGCGGGCGGCTTGGTGTTGGTTGCGATGGGGTGCGGGCGCGAGCCTCGGAGCGAAGCGAGCCAGACGGTGGTGACGGTGTTCGCGGCGACCTCGTTGCGAGACGCCTTCGGGGCGATGGCACAAGAGCATCAACGTCGTCACCCCGACGTGCGCGTTGTACTGAACTTTGGCGGCACCCAGGAGCTCAGAGCACAGCTGGAACAAGGCGCCGACGCCGACGTCTTCGCCGCGGCCGACACCAAACACGTCCTCGAGCTCGAACGCCGCGGGCTGCTCGGGCCCGGGGTACCGTTTGCCGAGAACGAACCGGTGCTGGTCGTGGCAAAACATGCGAGCAGCAAGATTGTCCGCTTCTCGAGTTTGCCCGATGCCGAGCGCGTCGTGTTGGGGGCGCCGGAGGTGCCGATCGGACGCTATGCGGCGCAGATTTTGGAGAACGCGAACAAGTCGTTGCAGCCCGATTTTGCATCGCGCGTCGAGGCGCGAGTAGTGTCGCGAGAACTCAACGTGCGACAGGTGCTCGCGAAGGTGGCGTTGGGTGAGGCAGACGCCGGTATCGTCTATAGAACCGACGTCGTGGGTGACCTCGGAGGCGCGGTCGCGGTGTTGTCGATACCGAGTGAGGTGAACGTGGTTGCTCGGTATCCCATCGCTGCGGTCACCAGGAGCGCTCATGCTGCTGAGGCGCGCGCCTTCATCGGCACCGTGATTTCGGAGGCTGGGCGCGCCATCACCACCAAAGCTGGTTTCAGAGCGCCGTCAGGTGCCAACAGTTCGTTATGAGTGGGCGAAGGTTCATCGCCGAGCGGCTGCTCCTATTCGTGCTGGCCGCGGGCCTGGTGGTGGTGCTCCTCGGACCATTGTTGGCGCTGGTCCTGAAAACGTCTCCGTTCGTGTTCGTCTCGGGATTGTCGCACCCGTTGGTGTGGGCTGCGTTGAAGCTGAGCGCCTTTACCACCGCGGTGAGCCTCGGCCTCGTCGTTCTTTTCGGCACACCTTTGGCGTGGGTGTTGTCTCAGAGCAAGGCGTCGTGGACGGGATGGCTCGAGACGGTGCTGTTGTTACCCATGGTCATCCCGCCTGCGGTGTCGGGGATAACGTTGCTGTTGGCTTTTGGCCGCAATGGTCTGTTCACGGCTGGATTGGGACTGGAGGTGAGCGTCGCGTTTTCGACGGCCGCGGTGGTCCTGGCGCAAATCTTCGTGTCCGCCCCCTATTACGTCCAGGCCGCCCTGAGCGTGTTTCGCCGACTGGACGAGAACGTGTTGCTCGTCGCGCGGACGTTGGGCACGTACCCTTGGCACCTCTTCACGCGTATCGCCGTGCCGTTGGCGGCGGGTGGGCTGATCCCGGCCGCGGCGGTGACTTGGGCGCGAGCGTTGGGTGAGTTCGGCGCCACCTTGATGTTCGCCGGCAACCTCGAAGGTGTCACACAAACGTTGCCGTTGGCGATCTACGTCGCATCGGAGTCCGACATGCGCGCCGCCCAAGCATTGTCGCTGGTCTTGGTCGGCGCGGCGTTCTTGGTATTGTTCGTGATTCGGCGTGAGACGTCCTCCGCCGGCGTTCAGCGGACACCGGAGCGTGAATCGGCGCAGCGCGAGGGTGAACGTGGCCGAATTTAGCGCACGCTTGCAGACGCGAGTCGGCGCCTTGAGCCTCGACGTCGCCTTCGAAACCGCCGGTGGCCGGTTGGCGGTCGTTGGACCCAACGGCGCCGGCAAGACCAGCTTGTTCAAGGCGCTGATCGGGGCTGTTCCCGTCGAACGCGGCCTTGTTGCCCTTGGTGAACGGCGCCTGCTCGACACGGCCACGCAACTCGCTGTAGCGATGGAAGATCGCGGCCTGGGTTATCTGCCACAGTCGTACGCGTTGTTCCCGCATCTCACCGTGCAGCAGAACGTGGAGTTTCCCATGCTTCGGCGCGTCCGTGACAAGGGCGACAGGCGCACCCGCGCCGCGCAGCTCCTGGAGAGCTTCGGGGCTGCCCACCTGGCGACACGCCGCGCGACGGACCTGTCCGGTGGGGAGATGCAGCGCGTCGCACTGGCGCGAGCTTTGGCGGGCGAACCGCGTGCGTTGCTCCTCGACGAGCCGCTGGCTGCCATGGACGTCGGCCATCGCGACGAGGTGTTGCGGTTCCTCGTCGAGCACCTGACTCAACTGACGTTACCCACCCTGGTAATCACTCACGACCTACACGAGGCGCGAGCTTTGGCACACCGGTTCTTGGTGATGGAGGAGGGCCGAGTTACCCAGTCGGGCACCTACGAGGAACTCTCGAGCGCGCCGGCGACGCCGTTCGTCGAGCGCTTCGTCCAGTCTCGAACGGGAGTTCGTTCAGCGAACGCTGTTGACTCCGGCGGCTAGGCCCACGTGAACGCTTGGACGCCGCCGCTAGCCATGCTATCGCAGGCGCATGTCCGTCGGGTGCGAAACAACTCCTTCCGGCGCAGGGCCAGGTGTCTCCAAGCGAAAGTGGTGTGGCGTTCCTGCGGCAATACACACGGCGTTAGGTGCCTTCGACACGCCGGGGAGGAGCCGTGGCTGAAGACGCGCTGGCGGAAGACATGACTGCGGTCACGCGGCTGCTCGAGGCCGCGGGTCTCACGACGGTCGGGTTGAGTGACTTCTTTCCCCACCGTTACCTCGTGATCCGCGAAGACGAACGCGTCGTCGCGGTCGCCGGGCTCGAGGTACACGGCACCTACGGACTGCTGCGTTCGGTGGCCGTCGACCCGGCCTACCGCAATCGAGGGCTGGCGCGGCAACTCGTCGAGCAGCAGCTGTGGATCGCAGGGCGGAGCGGCCTCCACCGCGTTTACCTACTGACGACCTCGGCTGCGGCGTATTTCAGGCAGCTCGGGTTCGTCGCCGTGGCACGGGACGAGGCACCGGCGGCGATCCGCGCCTCCAAGGAGTTTGCCGCGGTTTGCCCGAGCAGTGCGGCGCTGTTGGCTAAGGATCCACTCGTGTCGCGTTCAACGCCGCCCGTCGCAGCCCGACGGTGATGACCAGCAGCAGACACGTCGAGCCGGTGACGACGGGAAACAGAAGGGTCGTTACGGAGAATCGTTCCAGCGCAGCGCTCGCGACGGCGTTCCGGACCACGAACAGGCTCCAGAAGGTGAGATCCTCCTGCGCCGGATTTCGGTAAGCGTTTCTCAACGTTGGACCAAACCCCAAGGTGTCGGCGAGCGTCAACGTCACGACGGACCATAGTGGCTCCTCGGTGAGATACCACAAGGGCAAGGAGGCGAGCGCCATGGCGAAGAAGACACGGTCGCTCACCGTGATGTGGACGTCCCCGCGATTGCGCCACGCCAGGAAGGCGACGAACAGCGCGATCGTGCCAGAGATGCCGATCGGCCAGGCCCCAACGCCGCCACCGCCCCGCAGTTGCGCGAAGAACACGATGAACGTCGTGAGCCCCCAAATCACCCACGAGAACACGTGGGGCTTGGTCTCGCCCCGCACGATCCCGCGGATGTATGGAAGGTAACCCACGAACGTGAGCACGACCGCGATGAAGCCGAGAAGATGGCGCACGAGGGTAATGGAGCGGTCGCTGCCCTGGAGCAGCGCGTGTCAACGGGTGTAGCGGTGTTTGACGCCGACGGGAAAGTACTCGGTGTCGCCGAGGGGTCGCAGCTCCACGTGCAAGGCTTGACGCCCCTTGGGGACGTAGTTTGCGAACTCGCTGTTGACCCTGCGCAAGTGAGTGAGCATCGACTCACCGATGGCGGTGCGGAGCGGTTCGGACGGCGACTGTCCGCTCGCGAGCTCTACCGTAATCTGCAAGATGCTATCGTGCGCTTCGTTCTCGCGGACCTCGAGTACGAACTTGCCAGTCACTGCGCGCTCGACCGCGGGCTGTTCCAACCCGATGGCGATGTTCTCTGGGTATACGTTCGCCCCATAGTGAGACACTGCGAAGTTGTTGCGGCCGAAGACATAGACGAACGGCATCGCGAATCGGTCGAGCTCGGTGCGAAGTTGGTCGTCCAAGGCACCATTCTTGAGGAGATAGTCGCGCATCGCCGCGTGGGTCACGAGCCCGCCATTGTCCAAGATGTTGTAGCGGATCAAAGGAATTCCGCCGTCGGCCGAGAACACCAGGTCGCCATCCACCAGCTCGAAGTAGCGGTCACGTGGATCGTATTGGCACAACGTGGGCACCCGCGACTGGCCGAACAACTCGCGCGCCAGCTCGGGTCGGGCTGTCAGTGCTTGTCTCACCAAGATGCTCGCGGGCGTCTCGTTGGCGAGCACTCCTCCGTCGGCCGTCCCGTACAGCGACGCCGTGCAGTAGGCCGGGGCAGCCTGGCCAAGTCGCTGGGCGACGAGATCACGCCACGATTCACTGAACACCTCGCCGGCCATCACCAGCTTCACGTCGTACTCCGACCATCGAATGCCGACACTGAGACCGCGTTCGATGACGTCCTTCAAGAACGGCGGGTAACCGAACAAGACCACCTGCTCGAAGTGAGGCGCCAACTTCGGGATCACTCGCAAAATCTCCGCGAAGTTGTTGCCTGGAGTGACCACCGTGATGGGCGCGCCTTTGGCCGCGATTTGACGGCAGGCCGAAGTCGTGTACATGCCGCCGACCCAACTCCCCAACGCGAAGCAGACCACCGCGAGCGTGCGCTTGGTGTTGGCGCCGAAGCCGTTAGTCAATACCTGTTCGAAGCGGCGTAAAGTAGCCACCTCGTCGGTGATGAACCTCGGCCAAACCGTCGGCTCACCCGTCGAGCCCGACGACACCGCCAACATGTCGCAGTCCTCCAGACGTCCGAAGCGACACAACTCCGCGAGCGGATATTGGGTGTGGTAGTTGCGTTTGGACGTGAGCGGCAAGGTCCGGAAATCCTCGATCGTCTCGAGTTCGTGCATTTGGGCGCCGTGGGCCGTCAAGAACTTCGCGTACGCGGGCACCTGTTCGCGCACGCGGTGAAAGAGCTCGAGCACCTCCGTCTCGCCGTTGCTCGTCGCGACGGTGCTGGGTGTCTCACGAAAGAAGGTCGCAGACATCTGCAATACACGTTCTGGTTTCGAGGGTACAGTGACGGGGACTCGGGATTTCATGACGCACGACGGGCATAACAGGCTCGAGCCGATCGATCCAGTCATGGCTACGTTTCGCCGTCCGCTCGAGTCGCTGCCGGCGCGGTGAGGCGCCGCAGGGTAAGCTCGAGCTCCGAGCCGTCGAATGGCTTGCGCAAGAAGGCTCGTGGAGCCCCGGTTTGCGGGGTGACGACCGGCTCGCGGTTGCCGCTCATCAACACGACCGGCAGTTCTGGAAACTCGACTTCGAGAGCGCGCGCGAGTTGTTCACCGTCCAGATTCGGCATGGCGACGTCACTGATGACGCACTGGAAATTACCCGATGCCCGCAGAAGCGCGAGTGCTTCCACGCCGTCACCGACCGCAAGGACATCGTACGCGTCGCGGTCCAGATTACGCAGCAACGTGTGCCTCACCAAGGGGTCGTCCTCCACGACGAGGACGCGCAAGCGTGCAGTTCCGGGGCTCGGCTCGAATCGCCTCTCGCTCGTTTTGGGCAGCGGTTCCGTGACGGTTGCGCGAGGAAAGTCGAGGCGAAAGGTGGTGCCGTTCGGGGACGTGTCTTCGATGGCGATCGTGCCGTGGTGATGTTCCACCAGTCTTCGCACGGTTGAGAGGCCTAGCCCCGTGCCCGCGGCTTTCGTCGTGAAGAACGGCTCGAAGACCCGGTCCAGGACCGCTGCGGGAATGCCGGTGCCCGTATCGCGCGCCCGAAGTGTCAACGTTTGTTTGTCGCCTTCGAGTCGAAAGGTGAGCTTTCCACCGTTGGGCATGGCATCGCGCGCGTTGACGGCCAAGTTGAGCACGATCTGCTCGAGCCCCGAGCGCGAACCATACAGCCAACCGTCGGGGGTGACGTCGAGTTCGATCGCCACTTGCGACCCGAGGACGCGAGGTAACATGCGTCCAATCGCATTTAGGATCTCACTCGCGTCGATCAAGGTGCGCTCGTCGGTGGGTGCGCGACCGAACGCCAGCAGCTGGCGCGTGATCAACGCGGCGCGCGATGCGGCGTAGTCGAGGTCCTCGACCAACGCGCGCGCCTCGTCGTCTTTGGCGGAGACATCGGCTCGCAGCACGTCCGTCGCGCCAACGATCACCGTGAGCAGGTTGTTGAGATCGTGCGCGATACCACTCGTCAGATTGCCCACGAGCTCCATCTTCTGTCCCTGGATCGAGCGGCGGAGCGCTTCGTCCCGCTCGAGTGCCGTCTGCTGCGCTTTGGCGTATGCTTGGCGCAGCGACTGCAACGACGTGATCAACAACACGGTGGTCAAAGAGACCGTGATCGTGACCGTGCTCCAGGAGTTGACCGGCGAATAAGGCCCGAGCTGCGCCGGCAGCAGGGCGTTCGATTCGAGGTAGGCGACGAAGGCACACCAGGCCGAGCTCAGGGCCGCCATCACCAAGGCGGCCCGTGCACCCACGACGCTGCCCACCAGGAGTGTACACACGGCGAAGGTCGACGCGTTTTGCCCCTGCATTCCCCCGAAGTACAAAGTGACGACGGCGATCAGGAGCCAGAAGAACGTCGCCAGCAGCCACGTCGCGGTACGTACTCGCCCACGCCGCGTCAGCACGTAGATGAGCCCGAACCACGCCCCTACGACGGAGTAGAACGCGGCGGTAACGAGCGTATCGTTCTTCGGGTCCAGGAATGCGGTGACGGCCCCGACCGCCGTCAACAACACCATCGTGAGCAGTAGCCGTGATAGCAGGTGCAACTGCCTCGTGTATTCCAATACTTCCGGCGAAGCTGGTGGTTGGCTCGAGGTGGGGCGTGATTCGACGTTGGGCATGAGGATGACCCGAGTGGATCGGGTGATACACCGAGAATCCGGTCGGGCGGGGTGAGAAGCCCGTGAGCTACGAGCGCTCAAGGGCCAGGACGCAACGATCTCAGCCCTGCTTCGCTGATTTCGACGCGAGGGTGACCTTGTGCTTCGAGCAGTGCGTTGGAACGTTGCACTGCGACGTCGAATGACGGGACGTAGCTGATCCGTCGAGCGCCGTCGGTCATCCAAACGATGGCCGTCAAGGCTCCGCGCAAGATCGCGCTGTCGAGGATGATGAACGTGCCGAGCAGCGCGTCGAAGACAGCGCGCGATTCGTTTATCTGATTGGCCCAGTAGCGCCGAACCATCGCCGAAGGCATCGCGAGGCCACGGGCGTCGACGACGTAGACGAGGGGCTTACGTTGAGTGATGGACTTGTTGATGATGTCGGTAACTTGCTCGTCGTGTTGACGCACGGCGCCGAGTTCCAACTCACCACGGAACGTGCTCAAGAGGATCGGCAAGTGGCGATCGGTCACGCTCACGACCGTGCGCGGATTGGTCACCCGGTTGAGTGACCGCGGGGCCACGGATTGACGCGTGCCGCCGCCGGCCTGCACTTGGCGTGGCGCGCTGCGCGGTGCTTCCGGCTCGGTCGCGTCCGTATCATTCCGCGGTGTGGTGCCGTTTTGCTGCGGAACCTCGGGTTGAGATGGCTTGTCCACTAGTAACCTCCCTCGAGACTTTCTGTAGCGGTGCCGGTTCATCAGCGTGAAGCTGAGACCGCAACCCCATTCCACTTCCAAGAACCTCTTCCTCGGTGTGGCAAGCGTGAGCGGACGTTCGACCCGTCCCTCCCTCGCTTCGACTCCTTTGGCCAAAGTATCCAAGGAGACTGAAGCCATGTCGTGGTTGTGTGGCGGAAAGCAGCGCGTTGGCAACAAGATCTTGGGATCGACCGCGACATTTGCCGAAGGAAGTTCATAGAGGTCCGGAATTACCGTAATTCATGACTAGGACGACGAAGCCACCGCGTAGTGAGCCCTCCGAGGGACCCAGCGGTACCTCAGTCGTGCAGCGACTCAGGGAGGGGATTGGTTCGAGGAGCGACATGATTTCGAAATATTCTGGATGGTTGAGTCTAGCCGTGATTCTGGGCGGTTGCTCGAGCAATGCGCCTACCGTCGAAGGCGAACAGCCCAGCGTGGGCGGAGACGACGGCGGACTCCACGGGGGCAGCCATGGGGACCCTGGCGATACGTCCGAGGGCGCCATCATCGTGCCGCCCAACGTCGACGCTGGCCCCAACTGTGGCAACGCCAAGCTCGACGAAGGTGAAATTTGCGACGATGCCAATCGAACGAGTGGCGATGGGTGTTCGGAATCATGCGAGCTCGAGGACAATTTTCTTTGCCCGATCGTGGGTGGGCCGTGTGAACGCGCGACGGTGTGTGGCGATCGTCGCCAGACCGGCGAAGAGCAGTGCGACGATGGCAACACCGACGACGGGGACGGCTGTACGAGCAGCTGTTTGCGTGAAGCAGACTACGCCTGCCTCGAACCGGGTGAGCCGTGCGTGAGCACCGTCGAGTGTGGCGATTCCAAGCTGGCAGGTAGCGAAACGTGTGACGACGGCAATACGGACTCGGACGACGGCTGCAGCGACAGCTGTGAAGTGGAGACCGGTTGGATGTGCAGCAGCGCCGGCTTCGCGTGTCAACCCGTATGCGGGGACGGGCTGCTCACGGGGCGCGAGACGTGCGACGACGGCAACGAAGACTCCGGTGACGGGTGCAGCCCTGCGTGCCGCGTCGAGGAAGGCTACGCATGTGATGGGGCCGGTTCCGACTGCCATCTCACCGAGTGCGGCGACGGTATCGCGGAAGGTAGTGAGCCATGCGATGATGGCGACGATATCCATGTCGGTGACGGTTGCAGCCCTGGTTGCGTCCTGGAGCCGACGTGCGCCGCGCCGGCAGCCGGCGATGCGGAGACCGTCGACGCTGGCGACGCTGGTGGAACAGAAGCCACTGCCGGAGTTTGCTCGTCGAGCTGCGGGGACGGCATCATGCTTGCCGGGGACGACGAGCAGTGTGACGACGGAAACAACATCAGCGGCGACGGCTGCGATGACGAGTGCATACCCGAGACGGGCTGGGTATGCGAACTCGAGACGGGTTCTTTGCCGGATGAGCTGGTGCTGCCGATCGTGTACCGCGACTTCGTGCACAATGCTGCCGATGGCGCTGATACGCCGCGCCATCCGGACTTCCAGGCGTTTTCCGGCAACGCGGAAACGCCGGGCCTAGTCGAGCCATTCATCGGCACCGACGGCAAGCCGGTCTACACGGGGATTTGCGAGACCGGTAACGAGCTCGACGAAGACCTGTGCCCCTACGAAGAACAGACCACGAGCAAGACGGACTTCGATCAGTGGTACAACGACACCGAAGGGGTGAACATCCCCGTGTCGGGCACGCTCACGCTGGTGCGACAAGACGACGATACCTACGTGTTCGACAGCGGCACTGGCCTGTTCCCCGTGGACGGCAAGGGTTGGGTCGCCACCGATCCGGTGCAAGAGGATCTCTACGAGAATCACAACTTCGGGTTCACCAGCGAGTTGCGTTACTGGTTCGAGTTCAAGGGCGGAGAGTTCCTCGAGTTCTCGGGTGACGACGACGTTTGGGTGTTCGTTGGAGGTCGGCTGGTCGTGGACATCGGCGGCTTGCACGGACGGACCGAAGGCAGCGTGACTCTCGACGATGAAACCGCGGCCGCCTTGGGTCTCATCAAGGGGCGCGTGTACGAGATGGCGCTGTTTCACGCCGAACGCCACACCGCCCGGTCGAACTTCAAGCTGACCATTGGCGGATTCGTCGCGACCGGGACCAGTTGCGCCACCGAATGCGGCGACGGCATCGTAGCCGGTGACGAGCTGTGTGACGACGGCGAGGACAACGGTAGTGGTTACGGGTTCTGTACCGATACCTGTGAACCCGGGCCACGTTGTGGCGACGGTGAGCAGAATGGCGACGAGCAATGCGACAACGGCACCAACCTCGACGGCTACTCGAGTGAATCGTCCGAAGATGCGTGCGCCCCAGGCTGCGTCCTGCCTCCGCGCTGCGGCGACTCCGAGGTCAACGCCAACTTTGGCGAACAGTGTGACGACGGTGAGGACAACGACGGCCAGTACGATGGTTGCAACGCCGACTGCACCCTTGGGCCGCGTTGTGGCGACGGCAAGAAGAACGGCGACGAGGAGTGCGACGACGGCAACCTGTCGAACCGCGACCGTTGCAGCGTCACGTGCCAGGCGATCACGGTGCAAGGCTCGAAGTGATGCTGCCGACCAGGCCATATTCGACGGCTTCTTCGGCCGTCATCCAGTGATTGCGCTCGGTATCTGCGGCGATCTTCTCCACGGGTTGGTCGGTCGCCGCAGCGAAGATGCGATGCAGGCGTTGGCGCATCGCCAGAATTTGCCGCGTCTCAATCTCGATGTCGGTGGTTGGTCCGCTGACGCCGCCCATCGGCTGGTGGAGCATGAAGCGAGTGTTGGGGAGCGCCAGCCGGTGGGCGCGTGGCACAGCGGCGTAGATTAGCGCTCCTGCACTCGCGACCCAACCGGAACCGAGGATGTGGACGGGGACGCCGAGGTGTTTGAGCATGTCGTGAATCGTGTCGCCCGCCTCCACGTGGCCTCCGGGGGAGTGCAGCACTACCCGAATCGGCTCGCGGCCGCGCTCGACGAGAGCCAGCAATTGCGCGGTCACGGAGCGCGCCAGCGCCGTCGTCACTTCACCGAACACGAGCACGGTTCGGGCGGCGAACAGGTGTTCTTGGACTAGGGAAGAGGGTTTGGATTCGATTGATGGTGCGGGATCGCGTTGCGGAGCCATGGCGCATTCCTGGCACCGTCCGGCGGTCGCGCCATGCGCAAGACGCTCGATGGTTTGTCCGAGCGTCTCGGATATGGACCCGACCGGGGAGCTCTCCTACACTGGGCGGATGTCGTACGGCCCGACTTCGAAATTGACGGTGCGGATAGAGCGGGGACGCTCGGAGTTGTGTGTGGTGGCAGAGTCTCGGGTCGGTCACGAGTCGCTCAGGCTGGCCGCGCGTTTCTCCGGAGGGCCAGATGGGGTAACTCTCACCGTGACGGATGGACGACGGAATCGCGAGTTCGACCGTCACGAGGTCGCCAAACATCCAGCCATCTCCGGAATTTTGCGCTTGATAGCCGACGAAGTGGAGTGCGGCAACAAGAGCAATGGAGCGCTCGTCGAGTACCTGTTTCGAAGCCTCGCCGTTTACTGTTCGCGAGTGAACACGGCAGTGCCTTTGCCGCATTGGGGACGCGTCGTACGAGACCCGCGAATCGAACGCGCCGTCGAAATCCTCAACCGCGACATCGATCGCCGTTGGACCGTCGAATCGCTCGCCAAAGCCGTAGGGTTGTCGCGACCCGTCTTTGCCCGGCAATTCGTGGCGGTGTTGGGCATGTCGCCAATGCGGTTTTTGACCCAACGACGCATGCAGGTGGCGGCAGCCTTGTTGTTCGCGTCCGACGTCGGCTTGGCGGAGGTTGCGTCCCGGGTCGGTTACGCTTCCGAGTTCGCGTTCAACCGTGCTTTCAAGCGTCACTACCGCGTGCCGCCTGGTGAGTACCGACGTCAACTGCCAGGGTTGCCCAGCTTCGCAACGCGCATGGCCGCCTGAAAAGAACGGCGCCACTGGCGACCGCGCAAAGCAGAGCCCGGCGGGCCTCTGTCACCGCGTCACGGCGGCTTCGATCGCCGCGCGTAGCGCGTTCATGTCCGACGGCATTTTGGTTATTCCGCCTTTGACGAACTCGAACTCCGACGCTCGTTCGCGTTCCCAAGTCAAGTTCGACGAAGTGAACATCATCACGACGACGGACGCGTACTCCGGTCGACGACGCAGCTCGCGAAATTGCTCCAGGAACAAGAAACCGTCCATGAGCGGCATGTTGATGTCGAGAAAAACGAGCTTGGGAGGAAACTGTCCTGGATGAGCGGCGCCTTGCCCGGCTGAGTCGCTCAGAAACTCCATTGCGCGCTGTCCGTTGTCGGCCTCGAAGATCCGTTCGGTGATGTTCAGCTTGCGCAACATGCGCCGCAGCAGGTACCGATCGTCCTCGTTGTCGTCGATGATCAAGATGGATGGCAGCTGCAAAGTCACCGTGCCCCTGCCTTTGAATCGACGGGGATGTCGACTCGGATCTTTGTCCCGTTTTCGTTGCTCACGACCTCGATCGTCCCACCCAGGTGATCGACATGTCGTTTGACTATCGACATGCCGAGCCCGCTACCCACCGCCTTTACGCTTGGATGGAAGCGCTCGAACATTTGGAACAAACGAGCTTGGTATTGTTCGGGGATGCCGAGCCCATTGTCTGCTACCGTGAGCTCCAAGCGTTTGGGGGGCGCGTCGATGGTAATCGAGACGCGCGGGTCACGGGCGGGGTTCGCATACTTGATGCTGTTGGACATCAAGTTGTTGAGGATTTGAAATAGTCGTGTGCGCGGTAGCTCGACCTCGGCTGTCGTGTTGACGACGACCTCCACTTTTACCCGTTCGGCGCCGACGGTCGAAAGGACGTGTTCACGAACCTCGGCCACCAGCTCGTGAAGATTCACCGACTCGGACTGAAACTGGCCAACGTCGGCGCGCGTCATGTCCAAGATGTCTCGCACCAAGTTATCGAGGCGCTGAATACGCTGCTCGATGCGCGTAACATTCGCCAGGGCCTCGCTGGGCTGTCCTTGTTCGAGATCCTCTCGTAGCGCACGGCAAAGGCCCGCCACGGTGACGAGCGGGCCCCTAAGGTCGTGGGTGGTGCGATAGGCGAACTGCGACAGTTCCGCGGTCTTCATCCGTACCTGTTCGGAGATCTTGGTGCGCGTCGACAGCAGGCTGCGCAAGTACGCTCCCGCGAGCAGGCCCACGACGACGACGGACATCGAGAAAAGGAGCTCCGCGCCGGACGGATCGGTGGCATGGAGCCGTTGTTGGGCCGAATACTCGAGCTTCATGTCGTCGAAGCGGGCCAACTCGAACAGCAGGACGTCGGCGGCGCCAGCTACCTCGAGTGTGGTGGGGTCACTTCCTAGCCGGAAGGCGGTGACGCTTCGATCGGCGACGTCTTCTACGAGCAGCCGCTCTATCACGTCGTGCGGGCTGTCCTCGAGGGTGAGCGACGTGATCGGCACGACCATGCTGACATGTCCTTCCTGGTCGGGGCCGCGCGTCCGCGAGTATTGGCTGAGGATGATGTGCGCATCCGTTCCTTCGCCATAAACGCGTGAGGGACGTCGCGGATCGAACATGTCGCACGCATTTGCACTACTCGTTCCGAACCCGACGGCGAAGGTCGTACTGCCGTCGAGCGCATGCCAACACAAGGCATCCAGCGGCAGCGGGCTCAAGCGCGAGGCATAGAGCGCAAACTCCTCCTCTCCGACGCGAACCGATGTCCCGAAGTACGCACCGATGGAGGCCAGCAAGGCGCGTCGGCTTTGCAGCAAATGCACCAGCCGCAGTTGCCTATTCGTGGCCTCGCTGGTGAAGTCCGCGCGGTGCTCGTCGCGTTCCTTGCGAACGTGACTGAGGTAGTTGCGGCCGCCGATGGTTGCGAACAACAGAAAAGTCACTACGAACGCCAGATTGGCCCGTGTGGCGCCGTCCAGGACGGGCCGTCGACTTTCGCGTTCCGTTCGATTCGACACGGTGTAAGGCCAAACACGCCGGAGCACCCAACGCGCGGGTTAGGTAGCGACATTCTGCGTGCTGCCGCAAGAGGATTCACCCTGGAGATGGGCGAGAGTCGACCTTGCGTCCTCGCGAGGCGAGCAGCAGATTAGGAGGAACACAATGGAGCTACCGAGACGCCGAGGGCCGATGAATGCGCCGCGAAAACTTCGCTGGGTGGTGACCAACGTGTTGGTCGTTGCGGCTTCGGTGGCGTGCGTGCCGGGTTATCGCCTAGAAGCGGCCTCGGGCGGCACGATCGAACGTGCAACGTCGCGAGGTATCACCTTGACGGCGAGCGTGAACTCCTGGTCGGGCAGCAGCCGGGACCTCGTGGGTGAGGTGATCCCGATCTGGGTGCGCGTTCGGAACCAGTCGTCTACCTCGGTTCGCGTTCGGTACGAAGATTTCGGGGCCATCGACGAGAACGGCTTTCGGTTTGGCCTCGTCGACCCGAAGACTGGACGCATCATCGAAGCCAAGTCCGCGGAAGACCGAACGCGCACACACGACGAACCTGCGGCGCTTTCCGCCGGCGCGACACCTACTCTGGTGTTCGACACCGAGGGAGCGTGGGCTGAGCAGGAGGCCGACGTTCGATTCGTCGATCGGGAGGCGCTGGCGTGTGAATGGGAAGGACGATGCGCGACAGCGAGCTTGCTGCCCGTATGGAGTGACGCTGCGGAGTTCGACATCTATCCCATCGATCACCGCGGTATGGGCTCGCGCGGCGCTGGTTACACCGGCTCGCCGCGTACCGGCATCGGCTACGGCGTTTACGGCGGTTACTACGGCGCGTACGGCTTTCCGTACTACGGTTACCCCGGTTATTATGGGTACTGGGGTTGGGGCTGGCCGTATTACGATCGCTACTACTGGCCTTATTACTACGCCGGTAATGGACGTTCGGGTCCACGTTTACCTACTACGGCCACCATGGTGCACGTTGCGATTGGAGAGGGCGAGCTGCTGCCCAAGTCCACGACCGCGGGCTTCATCTACCTGCCCGGAGCAGCGCGGAAAGCCGTGCGGCTGGACATCACCTGGTCCGTCCGCTCCAGCGCGGACGAGCCGCTCGCCGAGTTGCGCACTCGGTTCGAGAGCGTCCGCGAAGACTGAGCGCGGCTCCTGGAGCGCATTGACCAGCACCTCGCCGTGAGCCGGCCGACGCCCGACTACGTCCGTGAGACACAGCTCGCATGCCCGGATTCACTTGAAACTCATGATGCAGGAGTGGCAAAACGCCACGAGTTCATTCGAGCTCCAATGAAGGGCCAAAAGAGCTGCAGAAGTTGCACGCAGGAGCTGCAGGCAAGCTCGATGCGCACTCCGTACGGATGAGCCGCGTTCGGACGACGAACGAGCGGGAGGGCGCGAATCCGCCGAAACGCCGCGCGCGCCATCCCGTGAAAACGGTTGGCACGGTTCGCGCAAAGGCGCGGCGCATGGCGCGTCCTCAGCCCCTCAACCCGATCCTGAAAGCAGCTTTCGTAGACCCAGTCATCACCCGAGAAGAAGAAGAAGAGTTGTGCCGACGTTGGCAGCAGAACGCCGACGAAGACGCACGTCGAGAGCTCGCGAGGCGGACCACGCGGTTCGTGATCCGCACCGCACGGCAGCTCGAGCGATACAACACTCCCGTGGACGACTTGATCTCGGAGGGGATGATCGGTTTGTTGCGGGCAACCGACCTTTACAACGCGGACTTTCGAGTGCGGTTCATGACGTACGCAGACTACTGGGTGCGCTCAGCCATGGTGACCAAGATCATGAAGAGCCGTTCACTCGTGAGCGGCAGCCAGGGGGCGTCCAAGTCGCGGTACTTCTTTCGTCTGCGCCGCGAGCTGGCCAAAGCCCGTGCGCTCCTGGGGCACAACGAGCTGGCGATCGCAGCTGCTGCCAAGGCGCTGGGCCTGCCGGAAGCACGCGTCGAACGCATCGAACAGGAACTGGAGGCCGCGGACGTGTCGCTGACGTGTCCGGCGCCCAACACGCGTGCTCGCTCGATCGAAGACGTCTTGTTCGATGACCACGACGCCGCCTCGGCGTTCGAACATCGAGAGGCATTGAATCGGCTGTTGCCCTGTTTGGATTCGGCGCTCGCCCATCTTTCGTCCCGCCAAGCCACGATCGTCCGTCGTCGCTACCTGGAGGAAGAGCCCGTCACTTTGAGTCAGTTGGCCTCGGAGTTCGGCGTATCGCGCGAGCGCGTCCGCCAACTCGAATCCGCCGCGCTCGCCAAGTTGCGTCAGCTGGTCTTGCGCAACTCCGCCGCCGCTCGAGAAGAAATCGCCACCGCAGCCTGAGTGCAAAAGGAGGGACGTGGAACCCAGATTAGGCTTCTCGGTGGCATCCAACCCGCATACAACTTCCGTCATGGCGGAGTTGGTCGACGCGCGCATCTTGATTGTCGATGACGACGAGGAATCGGCGCTCGCCCTCGCGACGATTTTCGAGTCGGAGGGGTTTCGCGTCGAGACGGCTCGCGATGGTGAAACAGCTCTGCAATGTCTCGACGAGGCCACTGACGTCGTGCTCACCGATCTCGAGATGCCCCGATTGAATGGCATTCAACTGATCGAGCGCGGCAAGGCGCTCGCCCCGAACGCCGTGTTCATGGTGATGACGGGACACGGCGAGTTCGAAACTGCCGTCGAAGCGGTCAAGAAAGGGGCCGATCAATACCTTGCCAAGCCGCTCGACATCGACGCCGTGGTGGCGTTGACGCGCGCGGCGGCTCTGCGCGCGGCACAACACCGTGAGCTGCTCGAACTCCGCGCGAAGGCGGGGCGTGCTCACCGTCAACGGCCGATTCTGGGTGAACATCCGCTCATGCAGAGCCTGCTCAAGGTCGTGCGTCAGGTCGCGCCGTCTCGGGCTTCGGTGCTGATCACGGGCGAGAGCGGTACGGGCAAGGAGCTGATCGCGCACGCACTCCACGATTGGTCTGGGCGCACCGGGCGCTTCGTCGCCGTCAACTGCGCGGCGTTGGCGGAGTCGGTGCTCGAGTCCGAACTGTTCGGGCACGAACGAGGTGCCTTCACCGGCGCCACGGCGCGACGCGAAGGTCGATTCAAACAAGCCGACCGGGGCACGTTGTTTTTGGACGAGATAGCCGAAATCTCACCGAGCGTGCAGCTCAAGCTGCTCAGGTTTTTGCAGGAACACGAGTTCGAAGCGGTAGGTAGCAACCGCACCGAACACGTCGACGTACGCGTCGTTGCCGCGTGCAACCGTGACTTGCGCGCGCGTGTCGCGGAGGGGTTGTTCAGAGAGGACCTGTACTTCCGTTTGAACGTGGTAGACGTCTTCGTACCGCCGCTCCGCGATCGTTTGAGCGATCTCCCGACCCTGGCCGAGCACTACATTCACAAGGCGTGCCTGGACAACGGGCGCGCCTCCACTCCTCGCTTGGCGGAGGCCACTTTCGAGCGCCTGATGAAACACCGGTGGCCCGGTAACATTCGAGAGCTGCGTAACGCCATGGAGCGCGCGGTCATCTTGTGCGAAGGCGAGGTCATCGAACCCGAGCACCTACCCGCCGCCATTGGCGAGCTGCCGCTCCGCCATGCGCTCGAGTTGTCGATTCCAGGCGCAACGATGAGTGAGATCGAGCGACTCGCAATCATCAAGACGTTGGAGGCGGTGCGAGGCTCGGTCCCCAAGGCCGCAGAGTTGCTCGGCATTTCGATCCGCACCATTCAGTACAGACTCAAGGAGTGGAACGTCGATCGCGCCCTGTTGTCAGAGAGCACCGAGCCTGGAACCCCCCGTGTGCTGAAGCTTACCACGCGGTCTTGAATCATGGCGGCGCCGGATCCAGAAGTCAGAGAACGTCCGCTGTGGCGCGCGTTGATTGTAGAGGACCTGGTTGACGATGCGGAGCTCGTGTTACTGGCCCTCAAGCGAGCGGGGGTCGCGTTGGAGCACCAACGCATCGACACCGAAGCAGAGTTTCTCGCGGAATTGGGAAACAGCAGGCCGTGGGACATAATTCTCTGCGACTACGACGTGCCCGGGTTTGGTGCGCCCCGGGCTTTACAGATCATCTCTCAGCTGCAACTCGATATTCCCCTCATCGTCATGTCGGGCCAAGTGGACGAGGAGCAGGCGGTGACGGTGCTGCGCAACGGCGCACGAGACTTCGTGGCGAAGGCGCGCCTGACCCGGCTCGCACCTGCGCTCAATCGTGCGATTCTGGAAGCAGAGCAGCGCCGCAAGGCGCGCAAGGAACTGGACGCCGCCAGGGAGGCACTGGTGCGCAGCGAAAAACTCCGGACCCTGGGCTACATGGCGGCGGGCGTCGCTCACGACTTGCGCAACATCCTCAACCCATTGTCGCTTCAGGTGCAGCTGCTCCAGCGCGGTGAAGCCTCCGATTCGCGCCATCGCGCGATCGCCGACAACATGTCCCGGACACTCAAGCGCGGAACGGAGCTTCTCAATCGACTGCAGGCGTTTGGTCGGCAGGGGCCAGAAAGCGTGGAAGTCTGCGACTTGCGGCTCGAGGTCGAACAAGCGTGTGCACTACTGAAGGCCAACATACGTCAGGCCAAAGGAGTGACGTTCGATACGTCCATCGCCGACGTCGGTTTGGTCCGCGCCGCGCCGTCGGAGGTGGTGTCGGCGACGGTGAACCTAGTTACCAACGCGCTCGAAGCGCTGGCTGGTCGAAGCGGCAAGCTAAGTCTCACCACGACCTTCAACGGACAGTTCGCGGCCTTGACTGTGGCAGACGACGGCCCCGGCATGTCGAGCGAAGTCAAGGCCAGGTTGTTCGAGCCGTTTTTTACCACGAAGGCCAACGGCACCGGTCTCGGGCTGGCTGGCATCTACGCGTTCGTGCAGCGATCCCGAGGCCAGGTAGAGATCGTGAGTGAGCCCGGGGAGGGCACGAAAGTCACTTTGTCCTTCACGCGTGTTGGTGGAGGCGAGGTAACCAAAGGGGACGCCACATGACACAGCACGAAGCAGAGCTGGAGCGCATGGCGCGTGAGCTCGAAGAGTTGTCATACGCAGTGTCGCATGATCTATCTGCGCCGGTGCGAGCCATCATCGGCTACGTGGAAGTGCTCAACGAGGAGTACGCTGGGCAACTCGGAGATGGCGCGGAGTATCTCGGTCGAGTCACGCGAGCCAGCAGGCGTCTGGAAGAGCTGATGGCCGGGCTAGTGGAGTATTCCCGTCTGGCGCGCGCCGAAGTCAACAAGTTGCCCCTCGACGTGAGCCAATTGGTCTTGGAACTCGCTGCCGCAATGCCCCAACCTCCCGGGCAAACCGTCGAGTGGGTAATCCCTCCAGAGCTGCCCGCGAACGGGGACCGTCAGTTGATCCACACGGCGCTTCGACACCTGTTGACCAACGCCGTCAAGTTCACCAGCACCAGGGAGAACCCCAAAGTAACGCTTCGAGCCGTCGACAGTGACCACACCGAGGTGGTCTTCGCGATCGAAGACAACGGTATCGGCGTCGACACCGCTCAGTTTCAGGGCAAGGGATTTCGCCTCTTTCGCCGGTTTCACCCGAGCTCCATGTATTCGGGCCATGGTGTGGGCCTCGCCTGCACGCGCGTCATCGTCGAGAGCCACGGGGGCCGGATGTGGTGCGAGAGCACGCCAGGGGCGGGCGCTACGTTCTACGTAGCGCTCCCACGCTGAAGCTGGCCGCACTCGTCCACGCTGAGTTCAGCGAAGGCTCTTGGTGCATAGCCCCAACGTGTTGCGCCCGTCTGGAGAGATGAACACGGTTCCGTCGATGTTCGTACCTCGCTGAACGCCGTGCCCCGTCTGCTGACAATCCTCCTCGACGAAGCCGAGACGGATGCAACGCCCTTGCGATTCTCCGGGATATACGCCGCAAGCCAACCCGGATACGCAATCTTCGTTGTCAGTGCAGTACGAGTTGTCGACTTCGTAACCTTTGGCCGGCATGCAGTGCGGATACAGCGGCCGCGGGCTCGACGCTTCGTCCGGTCCGACCCCGGGATGGCAGTAGGCTCCCTCACCGCAATCCGAGTAAGGTGCCGTCCAATATTCGTCGCGCAAGCCCAGCTCTTGCTGACCCTGCATGGCCTTTACCCAACGTTCAGCACTGCTCCACACCGCTGGCGAGCGGGTCAAGACATTGCAGTGCCCGACGCACACGTTGCGCCCACCCTCTGAGAACGTTGCGCAAGAGCTGCCATCTTCGCAGAAGTGTCCCGGGTTCTCGCACTGCGGTCGGCACAGCCCCGCTTCGCAGACCTGCCCTGCGGTGCAATCTTGGTCGAAGCCGCACGGTGCATACGTTTGCGTCTCACCGGGAGTAAAGCAAAGGGTTTGCCCCGTGTGCTGGTCGGCAACCCGACACACCAGCCCTGACTCACACCCGCAGCTGGTCCTGAGCTCGCATTCGCTGCCAGGGATATCGGGTATCGCGCAAGCCTCGGCATCGGGTGCCGCATCGGCCGCGGCATCCGACCACGTGAGCTCCGCATCCGTCGAGCTTCGCGCATCGAACGTTTCCGGTTGCATGGCGTCCACGGCAGCGTCGCGAGCAGCGTCCGCATCGTGTCCGTTGGCTGGATCGGGGCCGGCCTCTGCTGCCGATAATCTGTCGCTACCAGCTTCCGACATCGTAGCGGCGTCGAGCCCTCCTTCCGACCACCCGTTGTGCCTCGCAACGTTGTCGACTCCACTCGGCCCAGCCCCATCGGGTATGTCCGCAGCATCGGCCGACGTCAGGTTTTTGTTGGTGCTCGTGTCGTGGAGCTTGAGCTCGTTGAGTTTGTCGGTGTTGGCTGGCGTCGGTGAACAAGCAATGCCCCACGCGAGGCAAAGCCACACTGTCCTAGTCCCCATAGCCCAACGTTAGACCCCGGAAACTCACAGGACAAGGTCCAATCATGGTTTGCGTCAAAAGGACTCCGACCCGGTGTGACGTGTGGTTCCATGGTAGGACATAGCGGACTCGGACGCGCGCTGCGGCGTGGCCGGTTGTCTCGCCGAGTCTCACCCGGGTGGTCCGAGCGCGGTGAAACGTCGCTACGAAAGCTTTTCCTATTAAGCGGGCCCAGGCGTCTTGTGAGACCGCGGCGCCGAGATCGCGGCGAGGGTCGAGCTCAACGCGGTCGCCGCTTCTGGCGGAGCGTCCGGAGTGTCGAGATAAAGCGCAACATCGGCCAAGGTCACAGCGCCGAGCAAGCGTTCGTTCTCGACCACGGGAATGCGACGCACTTGCGTCCTGCGCATCAGCTCCAGAATCTCGGTCAACGTCGCGCTCGGCGGCACCACCACGACTTGTGTCGACATCGTGCTCCAAACCTGAATGTCACCCAAGAGCTGGCCACGCGTGTATGCAGCCATGCAGACGTCTCGATCCGTCACCACGCCCACGAGGTTGCCGCCGCGATCGCAGACTGGCAAGAAACCGCAATCCAGATCCCACATCAGCTGGGCGGCGTGTGACAAAGTATCGGAAGGCGCACAGGCCTGCACCGGTCGCATCAATTCACCGGCCTTCGCTTGCAGGGATGCGCCAGGATGCTCACGCAACACTTGTCTCAGACCCTCCGTCACTTCGGCGATGAGTTTGAGCGCCGCGTGTTCGGCTCCGAGGTCGAGGTGACTCTGGAGCGCCTCGAGGCGACCCTCCAATTGCCGGAACCGCGATTGAGCCTCGAGGCTCAACAGATGAAGGCGGACCCTGGTCGTGCCCCGAATGCGTGACAGATTGAGGAGCGGATCTCGTACGCTGGTGTCGGTCGGGGCGCTGGATGCGGTCATGGGCTTCTCCTAGGGTGGTGTTGGGCAACTGGGGCCGCCAATTAACCCGCGACGTCCCAATGTTAGACGTTACGGGGTAGGATGGCCACCGATAGGTTGCGGCGATGTTGCTCGGAGTCAAGTCCGCAGAACTTGCAGCGCGCCCTGCGGGATTCGCGTTATTAGCGCGCTTTTGTCACGACAAGGCAATTGCTTCGGGTACGGTGCTTGCATGAAGGCGCGGTCTGCCAGTCTGGGGTTGTTCCCAGGTCGGGCGACGGCGCCGGTTTGAGATTCAAAGCGAGACGAACCGAATGTTTTTGGAGTTCTACGGAGCAGCGGACCAGGTTACCGGATCTCTACATCGCGTGAACGTGTGTGGCCGCGACATCCTGCTAGACTGCGGCTTGTTCCAGGGCCACCGAGCGGAAGCGAATCAACGCAATCGTGAGTTGCCGAAGTGGGCACTGTCGGCTGATTGCCTGGTGCTGAGCCACGCCCACCTGGATCATAGCGGTAACATTCCGACGTTGGTCAAACGGGGGTTCCGGGGCAACGTCTTCACCACTCCTCCAACTCGCGATCTTTGCTCGGTCATGTGGCGCGATGCCGGCATGATCCAGGAGCAAGATGCCAGATACCTCAACCGGCGCAACGAACGCGACGGCATCGACGAGCGCGTGGTACCGATTTACACTGTCGAAGACGCGCAGGTGGCGGTGGAGAGGTTGTTCTCCGTGCCGTTCCATAGGTCATTCGAGATCTGCAGGGGCGCCACCCTCACGTTCCACAACTCCGGCCATGTCTTGGGTTCGGCTTTGGCAGAACTCGTACTCGAGGAGGGTGGTCGAACGATTCGCCTGTTGTTCACGGGGGACCTGGGGCGCGCCGAGCTGCCCCTCATGCAAACCCCCGAGACGGTCTCTGGCGTCGACGTGATGTTGATGGAGAGCACTTATGGCCACCGGGAACACGAAGACATTCGCGACCTGGACGCGCGCCTGGGAGAGATCGTGCAACGGACGATCAGTCGCGGTGGACGGGTGTACGTCCCCACTTTCGCGCTCGAGCGTGCACAAGAGGTGCTGTTCGCCCTCGACCGGCTGCACGCAGCGGGGCAAGTGCCGCGTGTGCCCATCTACATCGATAGCCCTTTGGCGATCGCCATTACCGAGATCTACAAGCTGCATCCCGAGTGTTTGGACCGTGACGTCCGCGAGCGCGTCGCTGCTAACGAGGATCCGTTTGCACCCCCAGGTTTGACTTACGTCGCGAACGTGGAAGCCTCGAAGGCGCTACAATCGAGCACCGAGCCCTGTATCATCATGGCAGGTTCGGGGATGTGTGAAGGAGGGCGCATCTTGTTTCACTTCAGCAAAGCGCTCTCGGACCCCAAGAACAGCGTGGTTTTGGTCGGCTTCATGGCCCAGCACACCTTGGGGCGGCGCATTCAAGAGCGAAGGTCCAGCGTGAAGGTGTTTGGTGTCGAGCGTGAGTTGCGTGCTGAAGTTCACGCTTTGGGCGGCCTGTCGGCGCACGCGGATGCGACCGACCTGGTGCAGTATGCCCGCGCGACGGCGCGTGCAGGCAACTTGCAGCGCGTGTTCTTGGTTCACGGCGAAGACGACAGCCGACGTGCGCTCGCTCAACGTTTGGCTACCGAGGCCAACCTCATCGCCGATCTGCCGGAACGCGGGACGCGCGTGGTGCTCTGAGCATGATCACTCGCGCCGAGTAAACGCCGTCAGGTGGTACTCGACCCAGCCGCGCCGCACGCAATGCTGGAGTGCGGTGCTGCCCCGCAAGCTGTCCCAATACGGTCCGCGCAACAGCGGTAACTTCAGTAGAGTGTGTCCCAGGTAAACGAGCCACGGGGCGACCACTCGCTGATGAGAGGTCACGTTCTTGTGATCGAGCACCGAGAAGCCAGACTGCTCGGCAATCTCGGCGGTTTGCTGCCACGTGCGCAGCCCGTAGGCACGCCAGCCTGTCTCGAAGGCGTCGAGCCAAGCCGAATTAGCGCTGGTTCGGCCGGGCGCCGCGGCGTAGTCGTCGCAAACCAAGAGTTTCCCGCCGGGACGCACGAGCCGCGCGGCTTCGCGAAAGAAGCGACCCGCTGCTTCCACGTGGATCAGCGACTCGATCGCGTAAGCCACGTCGAAAGGGCCAGTGAGGGAGGTAGCCGTCATGTCTTCCGTACGGAACTCGCACCGTGCCGACAACCCGAGCTCGGTCGCTCGCTTGACGGCCCAATCGCGTTGCACCTCGCTGAGCGTTACGCCGGTCACGTGGCAATCGCAGCGCGCCGTCAGCCACGTGGCCGTACCACCGATGCCGCAGCCCAAGTCCACGAGCCGAGTTGGCCCGAGCGCAGCGTGCCGCGAGGTCTCGACGTGGGAGAGCACGTACCGATTGACGTACTCGAATGCTTGTTTAGAGTTAACGACCCCCGGCGCCCACAATTCGCGGTGGATGGCCGCCACGTGAACGCCGCTTCCGCCCCACCGGAGGAAAGGCGCCGTGTTGTGGTCGTAGTACTCGGACACACGGCTCGCGTGGGCGACTTGCATCACGTCGAGCGTAGCCGATCTGCCTACGGTTCGGCTAGGGTGGCCCCGGGGCGTCACGGCAATCCTTGCGCGTTGCGACTTTCCGGCCCTGCGCGATGTTGACAGGGTTGAATTTGTGACCATCCGTAGGAGAGACTTTCCCGGTCATCCTCATGCCCCAGCCCGACTCGTGCGCCCTCGACCGCGGCATCCCTCGCCGCAACTTTGGACTGACGAAGCGGCACATCTTGGCGAGCGTCCTCCTCGGCGTCTCGGTAGCTGGATTGCCGCGTCCAGCTATGGCACAGCCCAACGGCGTGAGCGATAGTCGCGACGCGGACACGGCCAGCGGAGCCGCTGCGGTGACGAAGCCGGAGACGACTCCGCAGCAGAGCCCCTCCGTCACGCTGGTGGAGCCAGAGCCGGAGCTTCACGCGGTACGCGCCGTATTGACCTTCGAGACGGTGTTTCTGCTCGGTTGGGGTTATTACCTAATGACGGCGGACTTCAAGCAGCAGTTCGATATCGACTATCGGTGGGACGTGTTTCGACGAAAGATAAGCGGTGAATCCTTCGTCTTCGATACGAACCACTTCGGTACCAACTTCATAGGGCATCCGTTGGGCGGCGCAGGTTACTATCTTTCCGCGCGTTCCAACGGCATGGGCACGCTCGGTTCTTCCGCCATTTCCGTCACGGGTTCGCTGCTGTGGGAGTTGTTCGGCGAGGTCCGAGAGGAAATCAGCATGAACGACATGATCACGACGCCCATGGCCGGCATCGCGATTGGCGAGACGACCTACCAGATGGCTCGTTTCTTCGACCGTGCCGAGGGTAACCTGCTGAATCGCACGTTGGGTTTGTTGTTGGGTCCGTTCACGACCCTCAACGACGTGCTCGATGGTCATGCGCCGGAACGGGTGCGTTCCGGGTATCCTCGCGATGGCTGGCATCAGGTGATGGCGCGTGCTGCGCTGTCGCAAGTTTACGAAGCTGGTGCAGCGGACTTGCATCCCGAGGCCGAGCTGTTGGCCAACGTGCGTGTGGAGAGCCTACCCGTGCCACACGAGCCTCAGCCTCTGACGACGTCGTGGTTCGATCGCGGCAACATCACTCAATTGCGGGTCGAGCTTGCGGCCTCTAGCTCCGGATTGTCACGGGTCGAAGTCGCTACGAATGCGGTCTTGGGCGGAATCGGCTACCGGGCGAGCCGCGGCACCCATGACGCGGAGTTCGGATACGTTGGTCTCGGCATGGGGTTCCACTACACGGGCAGAAGTTACGATCGCAGCACGGGTGGACCTCTCAATCGATTGTCGGGGGTGCAACCCATGAGCTTGAGCACCGGCCACCACGTACGTCGTGGCGCGTTCACTTTGGATGGCTGGCTGCGCGCCGGGCCAGCATTTGCGGGCATGGACGTGCTGTCGCCCACCGCGGAACTCGAGTCCGACCCGCGCCTTCCTCCGGTTACGCGTCTGCACGGCTACTACATGGGTTGGGGTGCCAGCTCGGAGGCTCAAGTACAAATGGGATTTCACGACCTGCGATGGGGCGGCGGCATGTCCGCCGAGGCGTACCGCAGCGGTCGTGCCCCTGGCGAGCTGCCCGTGACGCGACTGCTCGACTCTTACCGCCAAACTCACGGCTACTTCGGGTATCATTTCCCCGGTACGTCCTCGGAGCTCAGAGCCTTTTGGGTCTGGCGCGACCGAGCGGGCACAGCCGATCGTCAACACCTTCACTTCAACGAACACAGCCTAGGCCTTCAACTATGCGCTTTCGGCAACTGAACATCGCAAGCACTGATCGCTGGTTTGGGGTCCGTCTGGCGCTCGCCGTCATCTGCTGTACTGGCTCCGCCTACGCCCACGAAACAGATTCGGGCGGCGCGTCTCGAGCGCCTTCCGTCGTGCACGCTGCGTCTGGCGAGTTTGTCGTTGGGGAGCCGCCCTCCGCTGTGACGGCTGAGCCGGCTGCAGTCACAGAGTCAACGACCGTGGACGCAGACGCTGCCGACGCCGAAGGCGCAGAGAACGAGGCGACGGTCGGCACGGCCATCGAACCACGCACGCCCGTTCCCAGCGGTCCGCCACCTCTGCCCGCGGAAAAGCCCCTAACGGTCGAGAGTCAACCAACGCCAGCGCCGCAAGTCGTAGAGGATGCAGAGGCCTACCGGGCTCGGTTTGCCCGAGCCCGCGCCGCGTTGATCGACAACCGTGACGAAGAAGCACTGGCCGCCTTCGAAATATTGGCCGAGGACGCGCCTACGGCAGAGGAGCGGCGAGTGGCTGAGGAGTTCGCCAACTTGGCTCGCGAGCGGGTCGCGGCGCGTCAACGCGAGCTACCACCACCTCACGTACGTACCACGGACGAGTTGTCGGTGTTGTACACAACAGCGTTCACCTATGGGTTCGGGACGAGCGCTTGGTTGGCCCTGCAAGTGAAACCGAGCAACTTTGCGGCCGCCGTCTTGCCGTTCGTCGCCATCACTGGTGCGGCGGTTGGCGGCGTCGCATTGGTCGACAGCTACAGCCCGTTTCGCCTTGGTGTGCCGCAGTCCATCTCGGCTGGCACGATCCTGGGGACACTCGAAGGCGTGTGGTTGGTAGGTTATCAACACGCCGTAGCGTCTCGCCGCGACGAAGATCAATGGGGTTCCCCTACCGTCGCGACGTTCCTGTGGGCGGGAGCGACGTTGGGCGGCGTTGCCGGCGGTCTCATCGGCGCGGCGCGAGAGCCGACCCCCGGGCAGGTTTCGTACACCACGTCCGGTGGCCTCTGGGGCGGCATCGCGGGGGCGCTCATCGCCGGTGCAGCCGAGAGTCAAACGAGTTACCGCGCCGAGCGGGCTTACGCCATCGGCGCACTTGGTTACAATGCGGCTCTGCTCGCGGCATTGGCCACGAGCCCACAGCTGGCGCCCAGCGTTGCGCGGGTTCGTTTGGTGGATCTCGGCGGGTTGGCGGGTGGCCTATTGGGGGCTGGAGGTTACCTCCTGATCGCAGACGACGCAGCGAGCTCACGCGCGGCCATGGGAGCGGCGGCCGGTGGTGCGTTGCTGGGTCTAGGTTTCAGCTGGTGGGCGACTTCCGGCATGCCCGAGGAGCCGCACCCGCCCGCCGAGCAACCCTTGTTGTCCCGGCTTCGTCCAACGGTCGTTCCCGTTAGACAAGGTGCGGTAGGCGTGTTGGAATTGACCCTGTAATCCTTTGGAACGGTCCTTGTTCGCGAAGCACCTCGTGCGAATATCACTGAAGACGGTGGTCGCGGCCAGTCTTGCTTTGGGTATTCTTGGTTCGGCAACCGACGCCGCTGCGCAACAAGCGAAGAAGCAGTCGGATACATCGAGCGAGTCACGTGCGCTAAGGATAGCTTTGGAGGAGGTCGGCCTCCTGCTGGCTGGGACGGGGTACTACTTCATGCAGCATGAAGTGAACTCGTTGGACTGGACCTTCGATTACAGTTGGGACACCGTCGAGGCCAAGCTCACGGGCGATGCTTATTCGTTCGACACCAACTACTTCAAGACCAATACACTTGCTCACTCCGGGGCCGGCACGCTTTACTACTTGGCCGCTCGGGGCAACTACTTGTCGCCGGCCGAATCACTAGCCGTCGGGTTCTTCGCGTCCGCGGCTTGGGAGTTCTTCGCCGAGTTCCGTGAGCGCGTCAGCATCAACGATCAAATGGTGACGCCGTTTGGTGGTTTCGCTTTCGGCGAAGCCATGACGCAGGTGGGGCGCCTGTTCTTGCGTGGCTGTGACAGCACGGCGTTCGGCATCGTAGGTGCCGTATTTGCTCCAAGCGAAAGCTTGCATCGTTCCATTGACGGTACGCAATTACCCCGCGCGCGGCACTGCAACGCAAGTGGCTTCTCGACGCGCGACGACTACGTACTGCGGCTTGGCTTGGGCGCATCCTTCAGTGGCAATTGGAGCGCGCGGGATGGTAGGGGGTGGCTGTTGGCGCACGGTGACGCGCTGATCCTGGACGTGCCGAAGAATCAGACGGTGCAGGAGCCGTGGCGCGCCTTCTACGACGGTGGTCTGTCGCAGTTGAACGTTCGCGTGCAGGCCGCTGCCGACGAGCTGCGCGAGATCGACGTGGTCGCTCGAGGTTCACTGTTCGGTTCTGCTTACCGGGACGTGACCACCAATACCGTAGCCCTGCTCGCCTTGGGGGCTGGGGTCAACTATTCGGAGCGCCGCTACTCCGCTGCTCCTGCCCCGAGGGACCCGTTCTTCGTGCTGGAGGCGCCTGCCCTGTTCGCGCATTGGAGGCGCGCCTATGGGCGCCACCGCCTGGAGTTGGGGTTGGTCGCGGGTGCCGCTTTCGTCCAGGCTGGAGCTTTCGCCTTGCCCGTTTACCTGGAAACCAACGAGGCGGACGAGCTCACTCCAGTCGTCGCGAATCGCGGTTACAGCCATGGTTTTGGTCTCACTCTCAGCCCTCACCTCCGGTGGACCTCGCCTCTCCACGAAGTTTGGCTCGGCGCGCGAGTCGACCGCGCGTGGGCAGTACGCAGCCGCATCGGTGACCAGCTCGCGTCCAGCCCCGTCGAGGAAGAGGAGGCGCGTCGTCGACTCAGAGCCGCGTTGTCTTTGGGCGAGGACGAGCGCTGGCGGTTTCGGACCGAGGCAGATTTCATCGTTCGACGCGGGACTTTGGGTCAGGTCGAGCGGCGTCGCGGTGAGTTTACCTGGACGACGGGCGTAGAAGGGCGATTCTGATGCGCTCGACTTTGGTGATTGAAAGCCAAAGCTAGTGGGGCATAACGTGGCATTCATGGCGGTTGTCGGCGAACGGTCTCGGATTCTTGTCGTCGATGACAACGTGGCGAATCGCGAGCTCGCCAAAGCCACGCTGGAGGACGAAGCGGGTCTCGAAGTGAAGGCCGTGGACGATGGCCCCGCGGCGCTCGAGGTGGTGCCCAGCTGGCGTCCGGACTGCGTCCTGCTCGACGTGCGAATGCCTGGTATGGACGGTTTCGAGGTTTGTCGCCGGATGCGGGCGATGCCGGAGGGTAACCACGTGCCGATCCTGTTCCTCACGGCACAGCGTGACTTGGACACCTTCGATGCTGCGCTCGCCTGCGGCGCGGACGATTTTCTCACCAAACCGGTACGACCAGCAGAGCTGGTGTTGCGCGTTCAGACGGCGCTCAAGGTGCGCAGTGTGAGAAGTGAACTCCGCGACCAATACGAGTTGGTGCGGCATCAGCGCGACGACTTGATGCGACTGCAGCTCCAGAAGGAGCGAATGTCGGCGTTCTTGGTCCACGACCTGAAGAACCCGATCAACAACCTCGACCTGTGGGCTCAACAGGCGTTGATGGATCCTGCCCTCTCACCGCGGGCGGGCCGCGCGCTGCGCCACATCCGCGAGGAGACGCGCACCCTGACGCGCATGGTGGTGAATCTGCTCGACATCAGCAAGAGCGAGGAGGGCCGGCTTGTCCCCAAGCTCGAGCGCATTCGACTGGACGAGTTCTTCGAGCAGGTGTTCGACGAACTCCGGCTCAAGGCTGCCGCCCACGAAGTCCAACTCGAACGCAACATCGGCGTGCAGGAGATCGTCGGAGACGCAGACCTCCTACGCCGCGTGTTCGTGAATCTGGTCGAAAACGCGGTGCGACATAGTCCCAACGAGAGCTCCGTCGCGGTAGTTGCAAAGAGCGTGGGAGGGGGCACCGAGGTAGCGGTGGTCGACCAAGGCAGCGGCGTGCCTCAGAGCTTCCGCGAACAAGTGTTCCAGCCCTTCGCGCAACTCAGCTCGGAAGAGATCAAGGAACGGACGGGACGCGGCTTGGGGTTGACCTTTTGCAAGCTCGCGGTGGAAGCGCACGGAGGCGCCATCCGCATCGAGGATGGAACGCCGGGCGCGGCGTTCGTCGTATGGCTGCCCAATGTTGATGCAGGGTGAATCATGGAACGTTTTCTCGAGCGTGATGGCTTTCGCCAATTGTTCGAAACAGCGCCCGACGCGGTGCTCATCGTCGACGGCGATGGACTCATCACCCTGGTCAACCAGCAGGTCGAGCGCCTGTTCGGCTACTCGCGTGATGAGTTGATTGGCCACGAGATCGAGGTCTTGATCCCCGCGCGAGTGCGAGGTGTACACGTTGGGCATCGAACGCGCTTCGGGTCGGAGCCGCGTCTGAGACCGATGGGCACCGGGCTCGAACTGTTCGGGTGCCGCAAAGACGGGACAGAGTTCCCGGTCGAGATCAGTCTGAGCCCGATCGAGGCCGAGGGGGCGTCGTTCACATCGGCGAGCATCCGAGACGTCTCCGAGCGCAAGCGCTTGGAGGCTAGTGCTCGACGCCTGCATCAATACCTGCGAAGCGCGCTCGACAGCATGGTCGGTAGCATCCTGATCTGGGACGCTCAGGATCGGCTGGTTGCTTGTAACAGTCTGGCTTCCGAGCAACTGAACTCGACGTTCGGTGGAGAAGTGGTAGGTCGCACCTGGGACGAGCTCGTCCCGCCGTTCTTGAAGGAGAAGAGCTTCGAAGCGGATGGGCAGTCGGGGGAGGACGTGGTCGCTGTAGTGGAGAACTACCATCGCCGACGTGAAGGCGCCTTCACCTTGCGTTCTGCCGAGTCGCGTACCTGGCGTTGGACGCTTCGTCCGACACCGGAGGGCGGCAGCGTGATGGTGATCGACGACATCACCGAAGCCAAACAGCATGAAGCCGAGCTGCTGAGAGCCCGCTCCGAAGCCGAGTCGGCCAGCGCGGCCAAGAGTGAGTTTCTCTCGGCCATGAGCCACGAGTTGCGGACGCCCCTCAACGCGGTGCTCGGGTTCGCGCAGCTGCTCCAGCGCGACAAGAAGGAGCCGCTCACGGAGCGCCACCAGGACCGATTGACTCACGTCCTGAAGGGGGGCGAACACCTGTTGCGCTTGATCGACGACGTGCTCGACTTGTCGCGCATCGAGTCGCGTCGGCTCCCGATCTCGATGGAGCCGGTGGCGATCGAGTCGGTGCTCGAAGACGTGAGACGTACGATGGCCCCGATCGCCGCCGAGGCGAACATCGCACTGGCCGTGGAAGAAGCCGCTGCCGCGCTCCCACGAGTCAGCGCTGATCGCACGCGATTGCGACAGATCGTGATGAACTATGCGTCCAACGCCATCAAGTACGGACGCACCAACGGCAGCGTTCGTCTGGTCGCAAGGCCTCGCGGCTCCGTCTTACGTGTCTCCGTCTTCGACGACGGCATAGGCATCGCAAAGGCCAAACAAGCGCGCATCTTCGAGCCGTTTCATCGCGCGGGTCAGGAGGCAGGTCCGATCCAGGGTACGGGTATCGGGTTGACGATCTGCAAGCAGCTGGCCGAGCTCATGGACGGAAGGGTCGGGTTCGAGAGCGTGGAGGGGAAAGGCTCCGAGTTCTGGGTAGAACTGCCCATCCTGCAGCTGAGCGAACAGTCCCCCGAGGAAGGTGCGGTTGCGGTCGCGACTCCGGCGCTGAGCGCGCCGACGTTGGTGCGCCGGTCGATCGTTTACGTTGAGGACAACCCATCCAACGTCGCGTTCATGGAAGACCTGCTCAGCGACCAGCCAGTGGAGCTCATCGTTGCGCCGAGCGCCGAACTCGGCATCGAGCTGGTGCGCAACCGCAAACCGAGCTTGGTGATCATGGACATCAACCTGCCCGGGATGAACGGCATCGAAGCGCAACGCGCCCTCCAGCGCTGGCCAGAGACCGCCAAGATCCCTGTCGTGGCGTTGAGCGCCGCCGCGATGCCCGGCGAGGCGACGAAGATCGCCGAAGCAGGCTTCTACCGCTTCTTGACCAAGCCCGTTCGGGTCGACGAACTGCTCACGACGTTGGAAGAGATCCTCGCCAAGTCGACGTGACCGGCGCTTTCGGAGCCTGGAAAGGGCGCGGCGCCGGCACCGATCGGGGGTGACCCGAGTGAGGCAACGCCGTCTTGACGTCGGGGCACCTTTCGGCCTAGGCCGTCTAAATGGCTCGCGAAGTTGAGAAGGGACTGGACAAAGACGGGATGGAGCGCGCGCTTTCGCGGCTGCGTGACGCCGTGAAGGAGCGCGGGCTGAAGGCTTCGTCCGTGCGCGAGTCCGTTGCCAAGGCTGCGCTGAGTCGGCGTGGGCACTTTACGGTCGAAGACCTCGTTCACGATCTGCGCGGCGGCAAGACCGAGAAGAAGGACGCCCACATGACGACGGTATATCGGACGTTGCCGTTACTCGTCGAGGTAGGGCTGCTGCAACTCACTCTCCTATCGAAGGGGGATGAAGCTCGGTACGAACGCGCCTTCGAGCGCGAGCATCACGACCACCTGATCTGTACCGAGTGCGGGATCGTTCTAGAGTTCCACTTCGAAGCGCTCGAGGTTCTGCAGCGAGACATCGCCGAGCAATACGGCTTCCTGCTCACGGACCACGTGCACGAGCTCCGTGGACTCTGCAAGAGTTGTCGCGCCAAGAGCGCCTCCAAGCGCCAGCGTCATTAGCTGCCCCTCGGTGGCCACCGAGCCATGAGCTCGGGGTTGTCGCAGTACGGATGAAAAGGGTGGGCCAGAGCTCGAGGTCGGCTCTACGGCGTGACCATGTCCGGGCCTGCCTCGAAACTTTGTCTCACGCGATCAGAGCTGAGCGCACCGTCATAGATGCGGAGCTCGTCGAACTCGCCTTCGAACGCCGGATCCCCTTCGAACAACGAACGGCCAAGCCACACGCTGGATACGTTCATGTCCAGGAGTGAATAGGCGTTGGCGACTGCGGCGGACAGCTCTCCATCGTGATACAGACTCATCTGGTCGTTCGCAGCGTCGAAGACGACGGCGACGTGGGTTTTGACGTCGTCCGACGTTGGCGCGGCGCTGTTGGCCGACACTTCGGACTCCCCCAGCGGGCGAAACGTCGCGCGCATCGTTCCGTTGGCGGACGGGGTTTGCGAAGTGAGGAACAGGTAACTTCGTGGGCTGTCGTCTTCCGTTTCTCCCATGTCGAAGACGCGTTCCCAGTTGCGAGTGCCGTAAGAAGTGAACCACACCTCCACCGTGACGCTCTCGAGCCCATCGACGACACGAGTGGGCAGCTCTACGTACGTGCCTCCGCTGAGCACCATGCTGCCCTCGTTTTCAGAGGCCGTGCCAATCACCGTGCCATCGGCGTCACCCACCAAGTCGGAGACGAGCGTGGCCAAGTCCGAGAAGCTGTAGCGGTGAATGAGCGCCGCACCTGCCGGCTCGTTTTGCGGGCTGGTGGACTCGGACGTGTCGACGGAAGGCGCCTCGGCGGATTCGTGGGTCTCAGGGGCGGGGCTGGACGTGGGCTCATCTTTCGGAGTTTCGTCGTCCGCAGTCGTCGGGGAAGCGCTCGGAGCGGCGGAACCCGCCTCCTCGAACGGCGATGGTGCTGCGTCACCCGCGTCGACGGTTGCGGGTGACAACTCGCCGTTGGGCGCTGGGTCCGGGCCACTTCCGGAGAGGGCGCCGTCCGTGGAGCGTGGGCTCGTGGTTGCTTCGGAGTCGCGCGTGGATTCAGAGTTTGCTTGGCACTCCGTCGTCGGGCACGGTGCGTCTACTCCCGCGTCGGTTCGCGCGAGTTTTGGTCCGCCCGCCGTCAGCGAGTCGAGGTCCGCCGACAGCGTGCATCCGCCCAGCGCAAACAGGCCAAACGCCCCCACCGGAGCTGACAAACGCCGTAGCAGCGGCACCGTCAGAACTCCCCCGAGAAAGACACCGAAGCGGCCGTGTCGTCGCCGCTCAGCGGCGCGAAATACAGTACAGCGCCCCCAGCGAGTGAAAGGCCGGCGACCGCGAGTGAGACATCTGCCCAGAGATACTTCTGCGCTACCGATTGTTTCTGCGCGCTCGTGCAGTCTGGCGCGCAGGTCGCTCGCAGGTCCGACTCCTCCGCGCTGCCCTGCAATCCCAGCACCGCGAAACTCGCCAAGCCGACCACCGCGAGGCCCGCGAAGCCGTAAGTCATGAGTCGTCGCAAATCGGCGGCGCTCGCGCCGTCCGTCGGGGGCGATGGTCGTCGGGGGCGCGATTCGAGCACCTCGGCTCGCGAGAACTCGGCGATGACGAGGCGAGCTTGTTCACCTTGAACCGCATCTAGCTCCAGCTCGACGAGTTGGCCGTTTGCGCCTTCGAAGCGAAACCGGTGGCGGCCTGGGTCGATCGCGAGCGGCGCCTCGCCAGAAGCCCACTCCACGATGGTCTCGTCCATGTAGATGCGAACCCCCGGAATGTCGCGCCCGAGGTCATCCCTGGCAGCAAATGTGACGGTCGGCGTGAGTCGCTGTACGTTCTCCAAGAGCTGTTGGCATTCGTCCTTGATTGGACCAGGACAGTCCGCGTCGCTGGCGCACCCGAGAAATGCCGCACGCGCCTGCAGCAACTTGCCTTCATCTCGCAACACTTGACCTTGGCTGTGCGATTCCACGCACTGCTCGATGTCCGCGAACGCGGCAGACGAATACACCACTCCCAGGCCGACGACCAGAACCTGCGCCCGGCGCCTGCGACTCGAGCCGTTCATCGGAAGCACTCCGCGCGGTAGTGTTTGCGACCCGCCGCATCGACCGTGTACGGCGGTGAGCACTTGTCGTTGCGTGGCCGGTTCGCGCTCGGCTTGGGCGCGAGGAGCGGCGTCTGGGTCGCGGACGGAGCCGGCGCGGAGCTCGCTCGGATGGCATCCGTTGGCGCCGGTGGTGTCGCGTCGAGCGGCGCGGTCGGAGATGTCTTCGGCAGAGTACGTGTGACGTCGGTCGTGACGTGGTGGGTCGAGGCGACAGCTGTCGACGGCGCTTCTGACCCGGAAGCTGCGATATGTTCCGCCCGCCAAGAGAGCAAGCCGCCCAAACCGAAGGTGGCGGCCACAACCGCCATGATGGCGGCGAGTTTGCGGCCGTTACGGCGTGGCGCATATCGTTCGACGGTTTGCAGACTGCGAGCGGTCGAGATGCCGTCGGTCAGCAGTTCATCTGCGGAGAGGAGCTCCGCCTCTTCGATACCGCTGGGTACCGGGATCGAGCGACGTTTCTCCGACTCGAGGCGAGACAACATCGTGCCGCGTTCGACGAGAGTGTCTGCCGCCAGCTGTTCGACCCACTCTGCCACGGCGGACGGCCGAGCTGGAGGACAGGCCAGCTCGAGCGCGCGCAACATTTCACCGGCGTCGCGGTAGCGTGCGGCGGGGTCGCGCTCGAGGGCCTTCATCACCACACTTTCCAACGCAGCTTCCACGGCAGGATTGCGTTTGCTCGGCGGGTCGATCTGCGAGTGATGGCGTTGCGCCAGAGACGCGCGAAACCCTGCACCTCCGAACAAGCGCTGGCCCGTCAGCATTTCCCACAACACGACGCCAACGGCGAACAGATCGCTCTGCGGCGTCGGCGCAGCGCCCTTGAGTTGTTCGGGCGCGATGTAGCCTGGTTTTCCGCGGACCACACCTTGGCTCGCATCGGATAAGGAGTCCGCAGCCTTGGCGATCCCGAAGTCGAGCACGCGCGCCACTCCGTCGACACCCACGAGGATGTTCTGCGGCGAGACGTCGCAATGTACGATGTTGAGCGGCTTACCGTTCTTGTCCGTCGTCGCATGCGCGAACGCGAGTCCGCGCAACACATCCGAGAGGATCGCCGATGTCACGTTCAGCGGCGCAATCTGGTTGGACTGACTACGCAGGTGGCGGCACAGGGACGACAACGCGTCGCCGTGGACATAGTCCATCACGAGCAGCACCTCGTTGCCATCTGCCACGACGTCCAACGTCGGGACGACGTTGGGATGCCGGATGCGAGCGGCAAGGCGGGCCTCCTCGATGAACATCGCTTTGAACTGTGCGTCGCTGGCGAACTGCGGTAGCAGCCGTTTCACCGCGACGATGCGGCAAAACCCGAAATCCCCGTGGAGTCGCGCGAAGTGCACGGTCGCCATGCCGCCTTTGGCGATGCAATCAGCGAATTCGTAGCGACCGACGCGCACGATACTGGACGGAGCTGCGACGCGATTGAGGATCGGACGGGCTGCGCTGTTGGGTGGGCACCCAATCCCATCCAAGACCACATCCTGCGACTCGACGTCATCTCGCGTATTCAACGCGCCCTTCGCAGTGCCAGAGCTTTGCGCCATCATTCCCTCTAACCGTAACGTTACTGCAGCACGGCGTGTGTGGCAGCTCGCTGAGTATTTTATTAGAGGATTTTTCCGTGCGTTCTCGCTCGGTTCCAAGATAGGGCAGATTGATCGCGACTTGTTGTGAACGGGCTGTTCCGAACCGGACAAAACGACGCGAAGCGGCCAGTACGGCTTACACCCGACTATGGCTTCAGTCGACCCCTGCGTTGGTCGTTCTGGCCAATTCTGCGCGCGCCGCCGCCGCCCGAATGAAGAGCGCGTCGCGCTCCTCTTGTGCGACATGGTGAGACGCGATCCCGACGAGCTCGCGCGCGGCACGAAGTCGCGCGGCGTCAGCCTCGAAGAAGTGTGCGAGCACTGCGAGTTGGTTTTGAACTTCGGTGGCCTGCTTCAATGCATCGGGTTTGGTCAGCAGAAGGCGAGAGATCTTGCCGAGGAACGTCATTTGTTCACCAGCGAAGTACAGCGGTAGCAATTCGACGACCTCTGACGGAAGCTGCCTGAAACCGACCAATTGCGCGCCCTTGAGTCGCGGTGCGGCTGGCAGTTGCGCTCGTTTTTCTCGATGCCCAACGAAGCCCAACAAGTCGGTCAGGGCGTGGAACGCGAGCTTGGCGCGCGGACGTGAGCGGAAGCAGCCGTACCACGTGAGCTCGAGCTGCGCGAACTCGTCCGGTCGAGTCGTGAAGCAGAGCAGAGCGGTCTTGCTGCGCGTGGCGAACCCGATGTACGGATACAAGAACGCGAACGCGCCGTCGACGTTGTATTGCGGCTTGAGTTCCCGTATCAACTTGCTCTCGAGGAGCAGCGCGGCATGTTCCGATTCGCAACTCTCGTAGGTGAGGCACGCTGCTTCGCGCACCAGGATGCGCATCTTTCGATGGGCACGTTTTCGCGTCGCGTTGCGATAGTTGGACAGACGCCGTCGTAGGTTCTTCGCCTTTCCGACGTACAACACGAGCCCAGCGTCCGATGAAAAGCGGTAGACGCCGGGCCCGGTTGGGGCGCTTGTGATCAGCTCTGCTCCAAACTTCTGATCGAAGGTGTTTGGGGACACACGAGCTGCATATCACCCTTCGACGAACCGTTCACGTCACTTTGCCGGCGCCGGCTTTGCCGCGGGCAGCGGCGTCGGCTGAGTCGTGGTTGCGGCAGCCGTGGTTGCAGGAGCCGTGGTTGCGGCAGCCGTGGTTGCGGGAGCCGTGGTTGCGGCGCCAGGTGCGGTGGTCGGCGCGGGAGCCGTGTTGGGTGCCGGTGCAGGCGCCCCAGCTGCGGCCTTGGGTTTCGGCGACTCGACCTTCACGAACTTCAGCGTCATGCGGTCGCTCTCGCCGATGGTGAGGTACTTCTCGCGATCGGTCTCGCCGCCGCGCAAAGTTGGCGGGAGAGCCCACACACCGAGCGGATAATCCTTGGTGTCCTTCGGGTTAGCGTTGATCTCCGACTTGGCGAGCAGCTTGAAGCCAGCCTTCGTGGCCTGCTCGATCACGAACGCTTCGGGCAGGTATCCGCGCTTGCTGCTCTCGGTTGGATCGGCGCCCTCGACCGCGCGATGCTGTTCGACGCCCAAGATCCCCTTGGGGGCGAGTGTTCGGTGAAACTCCGAGAGCCACGCTTCGAGCGAACCGCCGTTGACCATGCCGTGCGCCCCGCGGAACAGTAGAACGGCGTCGAGGGCTCCATCCGGGATGTTCAGGGCGGGATGTGCTGGGTCCGTGACCGTGCGCTCCACCGCGCTGTAAGCTTCGGGCAGTGAGTCCAGTTGGAGCTGTGTGCGCTTACCGTAGTAAGTGGAGCGTTCCGTCTTAGGGCCGTCGGGGTTGTTGAGGGTGACGTACAACTTGCCCCGCTTGGCGAGCGCCGGCGCGAGCAGCTCGGTGTACCAACCTTCTCCCGGCCCATACTCGAGCACCTTGTGAGTCGGTTTCACCCCGAGAAACTCCAGCGTCTGTATCGGGTGGCGTTGGGCGTCACGCTCGGCGTGGCCAGGCCGACGTTGGGGACCGGCCAGTGCCGCGGTGATCGCGCTCTTGATGCTCGGGTACGACTTCTGCGTGAGCGCCTTCACTTGCTCCCGCACTTCCGGCGTCAAGCGTGCGAGTTCCGCGGCGTGATCTTGCTCGAGCTTGGCGAAGTCGGCCTCCAACTGCTTCTGTGCTTCCGCGGCCGCCACTTGCTCGGGCGTCGGCGGGGCGGGTTCCGGAGCTTGTGTTGCAGGCGACACGGCGCCCGTGGCGGACGGTGCGGCGTTCGAAGGCGGAGGCGCTGCGGGTTGTGCGGGGGGCGGCGTTACTTCGCTGCTGGCGCAGCCGATGACCATCAACAACGGAAGAAGGGTAGACGTATTTTTCATGGCTGCCGGTCTAAGACGCACCTCGGCGTAGGACAAGCTCTCGATCGTGGTAACTGTATCCACGTCACCGAGCTGTTGCGATCGACCTCACCCAGTGTTGCCAACTGCCACGCTTGCATCGTGTACTTGGAGCAGGAGCTCGAGACCGGTCGTGAGAGGGAAGACGCTCACGGCGGCGACCCGGTCGCACATCGAACCGCGCTTGGTTCAACGATCGCGATTGCTTGGCAAAGCCGAGCAGTCGTTGGGAGCGCGCCCGGCCTGCGTCGCGATCGCTGCTGCCGGGGTTCGCTCGCTGGCGTCAATGTCGCACCGAGTGAGTTGTACCGAGTGGAGTCGCACCGAGTGAGTTGCACCAGGTGTTACGTGAACGACTGGTGAGCCCAACGTCGTCGCGCTCGCCGCGTCGAGTGCGGCATCACCGCCGAGAGGGCCCACTATTCGCACGTGGCGAGCCGCGCGGTATCTTCGGCGGCAGGGCACCACGTCGGAACCGAGAGATCCAGCGCCGGATCTTCGCAGCGCGTCACGGCGTTACTCTCGACGGAGTAGTAGTCGTTCAAGTTGGGCTCGAGCGAGAACGCGTCGCCCTTCGCGCGCAGACACCACATGGCGATGTCACTTTGGGCATCCCCGGTCTCGGGATCGAAGTCGAGCGGGCCGCTCACACCTTCGAAATCGAAGCACGACTTCGAATCCAAACTCGCGGCAAAGCTGTAGAACTCGGTGGGGCGCTCCGGATTGGTGACGCTGCCTTCGTCTTTGCACGACACTCGTTGCATCGCCTCGGCAAGCGCCTGCCCCGATGGGTATTCTTGGCCGGACAACAAGATGCCGTACGCGAGCCAATACACGGTGTCGTATGCGAACTCCGCCAAGTTTCCTGGCGCCTTGTCGAAGACGTTCTCGAAGCGATTGGCGAAGTTGTTGTACCGGCCCGACGTGCGTGCACCCGGAGCGGTGCCGATTACGCGGGCAGGCAAGGCCCACTCAGGGTGTTCTGCCGCCAACTCGATGAGCCCGTCCAAACGGTTCCCCTCCGGCAGTACGTACCAGGGCTTCGGGTCGGCGGCTTCTTCGATGCGCGGCAGCACGTTGTCGACGAACTCGCCCGTGCCCAACCCGAGCACGATGTGAGGTTTGGCTTCGAGCACTGCGTCAGCGATCGCCTGCCAATCGGTGGTCTCTTCGTCGTAGGTGGCGTAGGTCAATTCATCGACGATAGGCGCCGCAGCGTCGCCCCTCGTTTCGTCCAGGAACGTCACGGCCTCTCGCAGACCACGTCCGGCCAGATCGTCTTTGACCACCGCCGCCACTCTCACCGCGTCTGCGTTGCTGACGGTTTGGTTGGTCACCAGCGCAGCTTCGACGTCTTTCACGAGCCATTTGAGGAGCTCGCCTTGAAGCGTATCGGAGGGCGCCGTACGTCGCACCATGAGTCCGAGTTTGATGCCCGAGTCTTGAGAGCCGGCCGTCCCGCTCAACCCAGGGCTCGTCGCAGACGGGCTCACCACCAGTACGCCCTTGGATACTACCGCTTCGGCAACCGTTTTCGTCACGCCGCTGTACGAACTGCCGATGATCGCCGGGACCTTGACCACGTCGGCGAGGTGCCGTGCCGCGGTGACCGCTTGCGAGGGTTCGGTAGGTTCGTGACCACACATCACCAGTGCCAGAATGCGCGTCGAACCATCGGCGGTCGCCGGGGGTAAGGTTTGGCCGTTGGCGTCGATTTCCTCGACCGCTAGCTCTGCGCCGTCAGCTACGGGCTGACCGTAGTCGTCCAACGACGTGACGAAGCCGAAGAGCAGAGTGTCGTCGTTGGCGAGTGCGTCCTCGGGCACGACGCGCGGACACTCTTCGCTCACGACGTCCACGCATGCCTCGTCGATGCAGGCGAACGTCTCCCCGAACCGCTGGCACTGACTGTGCCCTTCACAACGCGTCGTGCACAGGTTTTCTTCGGTGCATCGGCTGAGGGGCGCTTTGCAGTCGCTGTCCACGTTGCATTGTTCGATGCTCGTGTCCACGAACACCTGACAACCAGAGGCGAGCAGCGCAATCAAACACGAAAGGCCACTAGCGAGCGCCGTCTCACCCAAAGCCCGCTTCACTTGCTGCAAGTCCACTCAAAAGCTCCCTGACAATACCGCGGCGCGGGGGGTGATGGCCAATTGGAAACTCGGCGCGCGCGCCGCTGCTTCGCCGCCCGATGCGCCGCTCCATGTGTACCAAGCGCTCACGCCAGCTGCGACGACCGTGGCCCCGAACAAGATGTCGGTCGCCAACGCCAAGTTGCCGAGGTGATCGGACTGGGCTTGCAGATCCGCCTTTGGGCGGTCAGCTTGCTCGCGCATGTCGCTCAGTTCGCCGTTGGCAGAAAGCGTGAACGCGCCGGTGGTCACCGCTGCCACGCCCAATACGCCAGTCAATGCCCACGGCATCCAAGGCTCGATCTGGAACGGCTCGTTCGACTGCGCTCCACCATCGGCAGGCACCGCGGGAGACTCCTGGGACGAAGCGGGGGAAGGCGCAGGCGTCGACGGCAGCGCTTGAGTCTCCGTCACTTTGCGTTGCGACAGCGAAAACGCCAACTGCCGTTGGGTGCCGCCCAAAACGCTCACGCGCTCGTCCTGAGGAGCGTAGTCGGGATGGCGAAGCGTAAACTTGCGAACGCCAGCGTTGACCAACAGCGGCTGCAGGCTCGGCGTCACGCCTACCAACGTGTCATCGACGAAGACTTCGACGTTGGGGACGTCCGTGGTTATGGTCAGCGTCGCGACGCGTTGCTCCAGAGTAACCAGCTGCGCCTCGATCTCCGCGCGCCTCTTCTCCGGTACCTCTGCGCCACCTTCGTCGAGGTACCGGCGATAACTCACGATCGCCGAAGCGTAATCCTTCATCGCGACTTGGACTTGCGCCATATTGAAGATGATCTTGTAACTGGGTCGCAGCTCGTACGCGCGGCGCAGCTCCACCAGCGCCGCGTCGAACGCCTCGTCTGCATGCAACGCGATGGCGCGTTCGTAGTGTCGTAGCGCTTCGTCGTCGACACCGGACGAATCGGCGTCGGCCGCAGCCGCGTGAGCGGGTGAGATGCAAGCGATACTGGCGCACAACGCTGCCGCCGCTAGTTTGGACGCTCGTGGTGAAGAAAGGCAAGGCATGGCAAGAGCTGACGTACGTGGGGAAGTCACTTCCACGGGTTACCAGTGTCGAGGGTCCCACTCGAGGGCCGTTTACGCGGCGTGGGCGCGAAGTCGTGATCGAAGGGGTCTTTGGCGCGGTTTGGGGCCGCCGGTTGAGCCGCCGACGATCTTGCCGTCGCGGGTTGTTTGGTGTTCGTTTCGCGACTCGCCGTCGGCGTGGGTCGCTGACTCACCTCGGGTTTTTGGGGCGTTGCAGGCGCCGTCGTCAGTGCCGGCGAGGTGGCGGGCGAGGGCGGACGAGAAGGCGTGACGGCTGCGGTGGCGCTGGCAGAGGAGTGCGGCGAGTCGACGTGGTTCACGTTTGCGCGCGGCGAGTCGACGGCGGTCGGTCCGCTGCGCGGCGGAACCCCTTGCTCGGCCCCTGCCGATGGCCCCTCGATGGCGCTGGCTGCGCTGGCCGGGGCTTCGTCCGCCGAGGTGCTGCCGCTGCGCTGTGAACCCAGCCACCACACCAAAGAGGCCAAAGGTAGCGCAGCCAACAACAGCAAGCGGGTACGTTTTGGCGGCGCGTGTTTGGCAGGTTCCAGCTGAACGGGCTTCTCGGTATGACTGTCGAGAGCGGAGGACGCGGGTGACGACTGTGGCCCAGAAGGTGAGACATCGCGCATGGGAGATTCGTTCCACGAGCTGAACACTCCCAACATGGGCGTCAGACGCAAGGTGTCTGGAGCCGAGGCGCCTACCGGCGACTGGGCGAGCGCCCGACGGATGGCTTGACCGATCTCTTCGCGCTCTTTCGCAAAAAGCTCCGAAACGACTTTGCCGAGCTCGCGTTCGCTGCCTCGGCCTTGACCCTCCAAGAAACGGTCGAGCGCTTCTCGGAAGCTGGCGGCGTTCGGGTAACGTTGAGCGGCGTCGCAAGCCAACGCCTTTTCGGTGATGGCACACAGCTCGTCGGGCGCATCCGGGGCCACGTCCTTCAAGTGAGGCAACTGACCCTCTACCACTCGATTGAGTGTATCGAGCACCGGCTCGGCGCCGTGCATGCACTGGCGGGCCACCGTCTCCCAGAGGATGACCCCGACGCTGTAGAGGTCGGAGCGATGGTCGACGGGCAGGCCCTTGATCTGCTCGGGTGACATGTACGCCACCTTGCCTTTGATGACACCAGCTCGGGTCTTCTTCGAATCCAACGTTTTGGCGATGCCAAAATCCACCAGTTTGGTGTGACCAGTGTACGTGATGAAGATGTTCTGAGGTGAAACGTCGCGGTGTACCACGTTCAGCGGCGTGCCGTCGTATTGCGTCAAAGCATGAGCGTATTCGAGCGCGTCCAGCACCTGACACACCGGCAGCAACTCGACCCCCCAACGGTTGCGCTGGCCCATCGTCCATTGGCGCTCCTGAATTCGGCTCAGCGCCTGACCGTCCAGGTATTCCATTGCAATGAACGGCGTCGGTTCTTCGAACCCGACGTCGTGCGAGTGCACGATGTTCGGATGGTTGAGCATCGCGGCCAGCCGCGCCTCGTCTACGAACATCTGCAGGTATTCTGGGCGTTCGGCGTCGCTCAAATCGCGCCGCAGGGTTTTCAGCACCTGCAGCTTGCTCACGCCGTGAGCTTGCTCCGACACCGCAAGATACACCTCCGCCATGCCACCCCGACCCAAACAGGCCATGAGGCGATACTTGGACAACAACGCTGGTTTCCGCTCAGCCATGACGAGACGCACGGGCAGTCTACCCCCATCGAAGCGCGCTGCGCAGCGGAAATCCGAACGGCAACCTCAGTGGTCCGTAGCCAACTCTGTCCCTTCTGAACGTTGCGGGGGTATGCTCACCGGCCTTGTGGCCAGAGCGTAACGCGGCGTTTTGCCGTGGCGCCCGCACGGCTGTTAATCAGTGGCAGACATTCGAGGCCGCGGCTCGCGCGGCGGTCGGATTGGGGTCGATGGAAGTTTCCAGGTGCCGCATCCGCTCGCTGGCCCTCGTCGACGTCGCCGAGATCGCCAAACCCGCCCATGAACGGGGCGTCGCTGCCGTTCCTGAACGTGACCTGCGTCCAGTCGTGAGACGCTAGCTCCGAACGCGGACTGACGCGCGCAGGATCACTCGAGCAGGCATTCGATGAAACGCTCCTGCTGGGCGGCACAGGCGACCGGAGCAACGAGGTCGTTGTCTTGGTCACAGCTGTATTCCGAGCCGTCGCGCGTCGCGAGGCACTGAACGAACGCGCGGTAGGTCGTCGCACATGGGCGTGAGAGGTCGTCCAAACAGTACGCCACGCAGTGCTCCGTGTGACACGGGAGATCAGCCCCGGCCGCACAGGCCCGTTCACACGAGGCTACGTCCTCGGCGGACCCTGCGTCGAGCCCTTGAACCGTCGGGGCTGCGTCGGGCCCTGCGCCAGCGTCCGAGCCCTGCAGTTTGCCCTGCGTGGACTGGCTCTCATCCAAGGTGGTGACCCCCAAATCCCGCCTCGTATCGTTCGCCGAGACGGCCCCGTCGAGCACTTGGGCGTCCGACGTGTCGGCGAGCGGCGCGGCAGCGTCCAGCCGGGGCGTATTGGACGCTGTCGCGTCGGGTTCGACCGTTTCGCCGGAGCTCGAAGTACCCGTCGAAACGGAGCTACCGTTGGCCGTCGACATCGTCTCACGGCTCGAACAGGCCGCGGCCACTATTGCCAGTTGAGGCATCACGGACCAGAGCGGCGGGAGACGACGTCGAGGCGTCATGACGCAATCCTCATGGTACCACGAGCGCTTCTTCGATCGTGATGACCGCTGGCCCCGTGTTGTACTTGTATCTCACCGTGCCCGCGGTAGTGCCATCGCTCGCCCCGTTCAAGACCACACGGAAGCTACGACGCGTCGTCGCGATGTCCTGCGGAATCGTCCAATAACCGTTGTTGTCGTCGAGATAGATGCGCATCTGGGTGACACGCGAAGGGTCGAACGATTCGGTCCAGTTGATGTCGAGCTTGTTGTCGGGGTTCAGGAACTGGCAGACCCGACAACTGGGATCATCGGGTGGCTGCGGATAGACCCACGGTTCGGCGATTTCATCGGCGGTTTCTGGGTCGTCCGTGTTCAACTCGACGGGGATCGGCGTGTCGAGCTCGACAGCGGCGGTCAAAGGTGTGTCGAGCGATGGCGGCGAAGGGTCGCAGCCCATCGGGTTCTTGTCGGGATTGCCGTCACAAAGCACGATGTTCCGGACGGTGCCGCAAGCGGCGCCGCCGAAGCAAATGTCTGCCGCGTGTGGCGTGGCTTGACCTCGCTCGTAGAGCTGAGACGCGAGGTCGGACGCCCTGGCGTCTGCGCTGTGGGACCACAGATGCGCGGCCACGCCGCTCACTGCCGCAGTGCTCATGGACGTGCCCGTCAACGTCGGGGTGTGATGAGGCGAGCCGTACGGTTCTTGTCTCACTACGTTCAGGCCCACCGTCGCTAGCAGCGGTAGACCTCGGCTGCGGCCCGTCATCAGCTCGCCGCCCTTCAAGTCCAAACCGCCGACGGCGTGGAGCAAGGGTGCACCTGCGCTCGGGTTGGCCCCGACGACGCCAAGCGCTTCGCATTCCGCTGCGGTGGGCGCCGGCAGCGTCGTCCATGCTGCCGGATAAATCGCCGTCTCGGGCGTAGCACTGCCGTACGGTGTGGTTCGGTTCCCCGCCGCTGCGAACACCAACGCGCCCGCGCAGTTGGCGTATTTCAGGCTTTCCAGCACGAGCTCCGGCGCGCCAGTCGTCGTAGAGCTCACGGCGCCGTTGGCGGCGACGGATGTCTGCGCGTCGCCGCCCCAGACCGGGTCCCAACCCGCGCTGATGTTGATGATCAACCGCTCACCCGTCGTTGCGGCGACGGTCTTCCACTCATCGACGGCGCGTCGAACAGCGAGACCCAAGTCGGTCAGGGTGCCGGCGTGCCCGCCGTGAACGTCGTCGACGCCGATTGTGGCTGTTTCACCCGTGTGCGAGCCGAGGACGTTGAGGGCGAGGTAGCTGTGCACCTTCACCGGACACTCGTCCATCTTGTCGTATTCGCTGCAAGCGGTATCCGCGATCACGAGGGCGACGGCGCGTCCGTGCAGGTTGTTGTCCGTGGGTTGTGTGGGCAAGCCCGTTTGGAGGTCGTATGGTGGGACACCGCTGGTGTCGATCACGGCGACTCTGACTGGGGTCGTCGCGCCGGCCTGCGTCGCTTGAACGACCGGCGCCTCGCCGGAGCTCGGCGGCGGCGGAACGCCCAGGTACTTGCGTCCGAGATCCGACAGTTGATTGCGCAGCTGTTCGAGGTCCGCCTCGGAGATGGTTTCGTCTGCAGCGCCACCCAAAACCGGGCCATCGAACGTTCGCCCTGCCGCCGAAGCGCCGGGAGGTGACTGGCCCGTCCACTCGCAAGAGCAGTAGCTCCCGACTTGTACACACTGCTTGGCGGAGGCGAGCTGGCGCTTCTCGACCTCTTGGCATGATGCGCGATACGCGGCGCGAGTGACCGGCATCTTGCGTCCCGCAAGGGCGCCCTGCCAGCCCGAGCTCAACACGTGAGTTTCATCGAGCACGGTGACTTTGGCGTCGATGCACTCGACGTCGATCGACTCGGATACCGCGCACGCTGCATTGGCCGCCGTAACCGTAGCGGTCGCTGTCGACGTAGCACGTTTACATTGCGCTCGAAGGTTTTCGTTCGAGGGCGTGAAGTTCAAATCCTTGCTCTTCCAGATGGCACGCCCAGCCGCGCCTTTTTCATTGGCGGTCACGTAAAAGGGCTGACTCGTGAACTGCACCAAGGCGGGAACTTCGGGCTCGACCGCGGGACAACCGATTGCCTCGATTCGAGGCGCGGCTTCCATACACGCGTCGTCGCACGTCAATCGCAATGAAGCGCGGCCCGTTCCTCGGCTCGCGACGAGCACGGTGGCCGCTTGGCTGCATGTGTTCGCATCGTCTTTGGTGCGACCGGTGACGGTGGCGTGGTAGGTCCCTTCGGGTAGATCGTGAATCGTGCCGTCGAGCACCCGCTGGTACGGATCGACGACGAAACGATAGGCGCGACCGCTCGCCGGCGCGTGCTGATCGAGCTGAACAATCACCTCGGCGAGGTCGCTCGCGCAACCCTCTGTCTCGAGCGCTAGCCTGAAGTTCAACGGAGCTTTGGGGACTTCTCGGTGGCAGCTCCAAATCCCAGCCAACGTACCCAATCCCAGCGCGAAGCGCGCCGGTAACCTAGTCCTACCTAGAGGTGGGCTAATTTGCGTGCTCGGGCTAACAACTTCAGTCATGGATCTTCCTCGTCTCCCTTGTTTCACGGGTTGCCACGGCAGCATCGTCGGCTGGCCGGCGTTCAGCCTAACACAGTCCGGGCTCCGACCGAATAGTGGTTATTTGCCGGAGCAGTCACGCCTAGTTAACGCGACGCGTGGACTCGGTACGCCGACCAGTCCAACTCCGGCGCGGCTTCGCGGAGCCGAAGGCTGGCAGATTTCGTCGCCAAAGCCCAATCACTCACCGAGAAGGAAGTGAGCTCCGAATACAACGCGGCTCCGAAGCGCGCTGCCTGAGTGTCGGGAACTACGCGGTTTGGCGCAACCACGACCTCACTGCCCGCGGCCAACAACGCGTGGCTCATTCCCAAACCGCTTTCCGTATCGCTGCGTGTACGCGCCGCGTCACAGGCCGACAATACCGCGAACCGTGGTGAACCTCCGGCAGTGAGTGCGTCGGCGAGTCCTAGGTGGTCGTTGCCGGTCAGCCGCAGGGCGCTCTCCAGTCCGTCGATTCCTCCAAACTGCGCGTGTCCCGAGAAGTGGAGTAGGTCCACGCCACCCCAACGTTCGGTCAGCGCGGCTTTGGTAGCGTCGGTCTGCAGCAGGACGGTTTGACGAGGGGCTAGGTTACGCTCTGCGACCGCGAGCGCTTCCTCGCGCGCTACCGGGAGATCGCCGTTCGGATCTCCGACAATCAACGCGGAGCTCAGCGCGCGCGCGGAGTCTCCGAGTGGTGTCGCCGCCGACTCATCGAGCACGTAGACGACTGGCACACGACTCAAGATGGGCGCTCCCCGATGCGCGAGAGCGTGCACGTCCAGCCCTTCCAGTACCGGGTGAACGATGACGCCCAACGTACACTCGAAGGCGCACTTGCCCACGAGGCCCGGGACATGGTCGAACACTTCACGGAGTGCCTCGGCCCACGCCGCGGGCGAAGTCTTTTCATCGACGTTCGCGAGCACGAAGGTTTGCCACTGACCGCCAATCGAGAGGAACGCTCGCCAGTCCTCGGTCGCGCGTGCCAGCAACAGCGTCGTACGTGCCAAGGGCTCGTTCATGGTGTCTCGACTGGGTGAGACGAGGCTGGTCGCCAGCGCAGTATTGGCACGTCCGAGGGCGTTGCGAAGTTCTTGTAGCAAAACCTCGCGCTGGCGGACGGCGGCTTCGAGTTCGACCTTGGAGAGCTCCCAGTCGCGTGCCGATAGCTCTTCGAGTTTGACCTTCTGGGAACGGTAGTCCGAGACGGCTTGCTCCCACGCGACACGGCGCTCACCTCGAAGTGCTTGGATCCGGTTGGCTCTCCAAGTCGCGCCCAGCAATCGCAAGCGACCGCGCCGCGCTGCCGCGGCGGCCTCTCGGGCACTTCCCTGTCTCGACAGGATTTCGATGAGGGTCTGGGTGCCGCCCTCGAGTTGATACGCGAAGGCACGCTGGCCCTCTCCCAATGGCACCCATCGCACTAATTCGTCCGCGAGCTGCTCGACCTCGTCGAGGACTTCGAGCGCGCTGGTAACCTTTCCGCGCGCCGCGAGCGCGCGCGCTCGTTCGAGCTTTGCTGCGTGCAACAGGGCGCGGTCGCCGGATGCCGACGCGAGCGTCTCTGCACGTCGATATTGGTCGAGGGCTGCTTCCCATTGTGCTCGGCCGGCTCGGAGTCGCCCGCGGAACAGCTGCTCCCACGTGTTGAGTCGATTGTCGTTGCCGCCGGCGATTCGATCGAGCGCGGCGAGGAGCTGGGCAGCGTGGTCCCATTGTTTTCGTTCGAGCGCGGCATACACCAGGTTCAATTGGTGATTCCGACGTTTCGCGGGGTCCGGACACG
>CBINDO010000008.1:0-68776 GCA_966249405.1 uncultured bacterium
GGGCTGCGCTTTCGGCGGAGGGAGCGACTTGCCCTTGGTCGGGGCGTTCGACTTGGCGCTGCTCGGCCCATTCGATTTGGCCATGCTCGCCTTGGCGCCGGACTTCGGTGGCGGTGCGCTTTTGGCTGCGGGCTTGGACGCGGCTTTGGTGGCCCCCGTCGCTTTGGAGGCGGCGTTCTTCGCCGAACTCGACGTGCCTTGGGCCGGCTTGGCGACGCCACCCTTGGCAGCTTTTTCGGCTGCGGTCTTCCCTGCAGCGGCTGTCGCGACAGCCGGCTTGGCTGCGCTGGACTTCGCCGCGCTGGGTTTGGCTACGCTCGGCTTGCCTGCGCTGGATTTGGCTACGCTGGACTTCGAGGTGTTGGGCTTGGCAATGGACGAGCTACCCGCGCTGCCTCGCGACGCCGCCGGCTTGGACGACGCAGGGGGTGATGTTCGCTTTGCGCCTGATTTCTTGTCAGAGGTAGTTTTTCGAGCCGCCGCCATGGGTGCCTGTCACCTTGACTCACGGAAACGTGAGCGGAAGGGAGCCGGGTCCTGAGGAACCCGTTTCGGGGGGAGTGTAGGGGGTTCCCTGACCAAGCCCCCGCCCGAATTCCAGATAACTCCTAGAAATAACGAAGCCAAACTAGCCGGCGCCCTGCCAAAACGCAAGTAATCGGTTTCACGGGAGGATATGCCACCCGGGTTTAGTCGCGCCATGGTGCGCTGCGACATCGGTTCGAGTCGGCGCCGACACGACCGCGGCGCCGAGTTAACGCGGCCGATCTCCCGCTTCGAACGGAAGGTCGACGCCCTGCGTCGCCGACACGGACCCTCAGCCCCAGTAGTCGGGGAACAACTCGCTGTTCTTGAGCAGGCCGTCACGCGCCGTGAGGACTTCGACGCCGTCCGAAGTGACCAGCACGGTGTGTTCGAACTGCGCCGACAGGGAGCCGTCCTTGGTTACCGCCGTCCACTCGTCCTCCAGGACCTCCACCTCCCATGTTCCGATGTTGATCATGGGTTCGATGGTGAAAATCATGCCTGGACGTAGGCGATCCCCGCGGCCTCTTTGCCCGTAGTGGCAGACCTTGGGCTCCTCGTGAAACTTGCGACCGATGCCGTGGCCAACGAAGTCTTTCACTACGCCGAGGCCGTGGCTCTCTGCGAACTCCTGAATCGCCGCGCCGATGTCGCCCAAGCGGGCGCCCGGCTTCACCTCGGCGATTCCGAGCTCCAAGCAGCGTCTGGCGGCCTCGGTAACGCGTTTGGCGTCATCGGACGGTTGACCGATGTAGAACGTCGCCGAGGTGTCCCCGTGAAACCCGTCGTAGATGTGGGTGACGTCGACGTTGATGATGTCGCCCTCTTTGAGCCGCTCGGTGCTGGGGATGCCGTGACAGACGACGTCGTTTACGGATGTGCAGACGCTCTTGGGGAACCCGTGGTAGTTCAAAGGGGCGGGGATGGCGCCCTTCTTGAGCGTGTCTTCGTGTACGAACGTGTTGATCTCTTCAGTCGTGAGACCTGCGCGCAAGAACTCGCCCACCTTGCTGAGCGTGTCCGCGGCCAGACGACACACGGTGCGCATGCGCTCGATCTCGCGCGCGGATTTGATTGGAACGGAGTGGGGACGAAACAACATGGGGACCTAGGGCTCGGGGATGCTGGCTTGGCGGATCGCGTCCAGGACTTCGTCTTGGTCCGGCTCGCCGCGGAAATGCAACACGGGCTCGTCGTTGAGCTGATAGCGTTTGAGCAGGAGGATGAACTTTGCACCGACTGCCTCGACGCTCATCGAGCGCAACATACTCAACGAGGGGGAGGCACGTCCAACGGTGAGTTCGAGTTCTGGTGGCAGTGCACCGCCGACGATCGCGGGGCCCAAAGGCTGAACCACGATTCGGTAGCGGAGCGAATCGGCGAAGCGCTCCTCGAGGATGGTCCTGAGTTTTACTCGTGCCACGTGGTCTGCCGCTCGGACTCGCTCACTGAGCAGCCGATCTTTGGACGGCTTGACCCGTTCGACCTGGAGCCCGAACACCTCCGGCGCGATCGAGTCGTCGAAGACGCGAGCCGCCTCTGGGTCGTAGCTGGGCAGGTTCTCCGCGGGCTCTTCCGCGGTGGCGCGTTCGACCTCGGAGCGGCCACAGGACGGAAGCGCGAGAACGCAGGCGAACAAGCAAACCCAGCGCCGCGCTCGGCCGGTTTTGAGTTGGCCAGTGTTGAGTCGGCCGGTCGGCATTATCGCGTCGAGGCAGGGGCCGACGGGGTCCAGCGGGTTGCGCCCTCGGGCACCAACGCCCCGCTGGTGATCGACAGCCTCAGGCCAGGGCACTGAGCGCGCGCGATCGGTTCTATAACTCGCCGGATGGCAAGGATATTTCCCGGGCATCCGGCAAACCCTCCGGCCAAGTGCAAGGTGAGTTGCGTGCCCGTCTGTTCCACCACGTGAAGCTCACCTGCGTCGCGCTCCACGAGCGGACCCAGAACCTCGTCGAGAAGGCGTTTAACCGGGGAATTCAACATCCGAAAACAATCCCTACCATGGACCTTGACCGCAGGGCGAGCCTTACTCTAAGTTCCCCGCCCCTTGAGGCGGCGCCTTGGCTCGGGTCCTCGTCCTCACCGCAGAGGCTAGCATAGGCCTTCTGTTTCACGAGTCACTAGTGGGAAGTACAAAGAAAAATGTCAGTGCAGATTCGGCTCGCTCGTCACGGCTCCAAGAAAAGCCCCTTTTACCGCATCGTTGTCACCGACGGCCGCAACGCTCGCGATGGTCGCTTCTTGGAGAACCTCGGCACCTTCAATCCGACCGTTGAGCCGCCCGTAGTGGACATCAAGCAGGACCGCCTCTCGTTCTGGCAGTCTCAGGGCGCAAAGCCCTCCGCTACGTTGGCCAAAGTCATCAAGCTCAAGCTCGCGCAATCCGCAGGCTGAGCAGGTCCAGGGAGAATCCATGTCCCTTACCGGTTTGGTTGCAACGATCGCCAAGGCCTTGGTTGACGAGCCCGACGAAGTCGAGGTGAACGAGGTGACGGAAGGCAATGGCTCCACGCTCCAGTTGCGCGTGGCCAAGTCCGATATCGGCAAGGTGATTGGTAAGGACGGGCGGACCGCTCAGTCGATCCGCGCCGTCCTGGCGGCAGCCGCTCAAAAAGCCGGGCGCCGCGCTCAGTTGGACATTCTTGACTGAAGTTTCGCGGGTACCCGTGGCAAGACCATCGCAGTCGGGAGAACGTCGCGGTCCCGAATCGTTCGACGCGTCTCAACTGCTCGAGATCGGGTACCTGGGTAAGCCCCACGGGCTTCGGGGCGAGCTGCGCCTGACGCTTCACAACCCCGAGGGCGATGCGTTGGATTGCGTCGAGCGGCTCGTCGTACGCTTGCGCGGCCAGTTCGAAGAGCTGGAACTGGAGGCGATCCGCGGCGGCACCAATGCACCGCTGGTGGCGTTCACCGGGGTCGAATCTCGCGACGACGCCGAGCGCCTCAAAGGGGCCACCGTGTTCGTCCACCGTGCCGACCTGCCTCCGCTTGAGCCGGGCGAATATTATCTCTCGGACTTGGTGGGCGCAAAGGTCGTGGGCCCCGATGGCGAGATCGGTGAGGTCGTCGAGTTGGCGTTGTACCCGACGGTGGACAGCGTCGTCATCAAAGGGCCCGAGGGGCAGCGTCTCGAACAGCCCCTGGTCGAACCATGGCTCGAGTCGGTGGACACCACCGCCAAGCTGATCCGCTTGCGCAGCCTCGATGGTCTGATCGAATGAACGCGTAGTATCATGGACTACGGCGTTCTCACCCTCTTTCCCGAGCTCTTCGGCGAGTTCTCGAGGACAAGCCTGTTCGGACGCGCCATCCGGGAGGGACTGGCACGGCTACATTTCGAAAACCTCCGTGAGCACGGCTTGGGGAAGCACAAGAGCGTCGATGACACGCCTTATGGCGGGGGCGCGGGCATGGTGCTCCGCGTCGATTGCGTCGTCGCTGGGATTGAGGCGCTCACCGCCCGCTTCCAAGGCGGCCCTCCGCGCCGAATCCTATTGAGCCCCCAAGGACAACCCTTCACGCAGAAGGTTGCCCGTCGTTGGTCGACCGAAGCCGGGCTCGTGTTCGTGTGCGGCCGCTACGAAGGCTTCGACGAACGCGTGCGCGACTACGTCGACGAAGAGGCCTCCCTGGGCGACTTCGTGCTCACGGGCGGTGAAGTGGCGGCCATGGCGATGATGGAAGCGTGCGTCCGCCTGATCCCCGGAGTGCTGGGGAACGAGCAGAGCGCCGTCTCCGAGAGCTTCAGTGAGACGAGCGGCGGTGGGCTCGAATACCCGCAGTACACGCGTCCGCTGGAGTTCCGCGGGGCGGCCGTGCCCGAGGTGTTGCGCGGCGGCAATCACGCCGAGATCGAGCGTTGGCGCGAGGAAAAAGCACGCATGTTGACCGAAGAACGTCGCCCGGATCTCGTCACCAACAGTGGAAAGCGCTTCCCGTGAGACAAGTTTATTGTGCCCTCATTCACCACCCCGTGCTGGACAAACAGGGCGCGACGGTGACGGCGGCCATCACCAACATCGACCTGCACGACATTGCCCGGAGCTCGCACACCTACGGTTGTGAGCGGTTCTACGTCGTGCACCCGGTGGCGGCGCAACGCGCCTTGGCGGAGCGAATCCGCGAGCATTGGGTCGCCGGCTCTGGCGGGGTGAGGATCCCGGATCGGAAGCCCGCGCTCTCCAATATCGCCGTGGTGGACAACCTCGAGGCCGCGTTGACCGACGCGGGCCCGGGCGCGGAGCTCTGGACGACGAGCGCGAAGCGCATCGGTGCCAACGTGATGTCGATGGGCGAAGCACGAGACGCGCTCCGCCGACCGGGACCGCCGGTGGTCATCGCCTTCGGTACCGGTTGGGGCTTGGCCGCGGAAGTTCACGAGCGTGCAAGCGCGCACCTTGCTCCGATCGAATCGGTACGGTCCGACGGTTACAATCACCTCAGCGTGCGAGCGGCAGCAGCGATCCTGTTTGATCGATTGCTTGGCAGCGCCGGTTGAGGTACCCAGCGCGGGCTGTCTCGGCGATAGCCCGTTCATTAGTACGGAGTGAATTGATGGATCTTTTTGTTGGTCAGACCTCCTTGAAGGGGGACTTTCGGCGTTACGCGCGCGACTTCAACTACGTGGAGTTGCTGGCAGAGCCGCAGCAATTGCCCAACGTGAAGAAGGTCGCGTCTCTGGCCGGTGAGACGAAGGGCAAGGTGCAGTTCGGCGTGGTGCTTTCTCCGCGCGTTTGGGAAGGGCCCTCGGACGAATTGACCGGCTACTTCAAGAAGGTGGTCAAAGCGTGCTCACCGACCTGGGCCATCGTGCGAACTCCGAGCAACTTTCGGCCCGGGCCGGCGTCGGAGCGCGAACTCGCGAAGCGCGTCGAGGAACTGCGCGCCGTGGTCGGAGAGGTGCGTTTGGCTTGGGAAGCGCGTGGCCTGTGGGAGCCCACGATGGTGGGTCGCGTTGCCGAGGCGCTGCAGGTGACGCCGGTATGGGACGGAATGTCGTTACCGGCCTCGACGTTTGGCGAAGCGCCGGCTTACGTCCGTTTCTCCGAGCTGGGCGTCGCGTCGCGGGTCAACGAGGGACGGCTGGAACGTCTCGCCGTGAAGGCTGAGGCGTGCGAATCGCTCTACGTCGTGGTCGAGGGCCGCGGCGCGCAACGCACGCGCCAAATCTTGCAGGCAGTATTCAGCGATCCGTTTGCGGGTCTCGACGATGCCAGCGTGGCCGGGTTGGCCGCGGCGGCGATGGTCGGTGAGACGGATGCCGACGACGGCGTCGAAGAGGACGAGGACGACGACGAAGAGCTCGGAGAAGACTTCGACGACGCGGACGAGTTCGACGACGAGGACGAAGAATAGGATACGGAGCAGAGATCGTGACCCAACGGTGTATTGTTACGGCCAGCGACGATGTAGCTCTGGAGGCTGCCGAAGAGGCGGTGTCGAGCGGACACAGTCCGCTCGGTGTAGTGGTCTCGAGTTATCTCGCGTTGGCGGGCCATTATCCGGGCGTGTTATGGGGGCCACTCGGGGTCCTCGTGCACGGGCTGGGGGTGTCTCGATGTTTCGACGGTCGGATGCGGCAGCCGGGAGTTGGTGTCAAGCGCCCGCGCGGGTATACCAGCGCCGAGGCCATCCCCGCGGCAGCCACGATCCCCGCGGCGCAGGTGGTGCCCGCGCTGTTCGTCGCGCTCAGCTACGACGATGAACGCCGTTACAGCGAACTCTTCAAGGCCGGGCTCGCCGCGGCAAAGCGCGCAGGTGCGTCGCGTCGCGCCGCGCTGCTGACGCGTATCAAGGAACTCGGAGCGCGCGCGTTCATGGACCCCGCGCTTCATCGGCCACTGCTGCACTCGGGCAGCGCCGCGGAAGGTGGCCTGCTGGGGGTAAAAGACTTCGAGCCTCCCGTGTCCATCGACGTGCCTACCGAGCAAACCACCGACGCCGACGGCCAAATTCGCGTCGAGTTTCCCTGGTCACCTGCGGCAGAGCCCGCGCCTGGCCTCGAGCCGGGGTTCATCGCGGCTCTCGATCGACGCGGCGTAGGCGTGCTGCTGCGCTACGAACGAGCCGTACAAGGTGAACCGGTGGACGAGTGGGAGCTGTTGTTACCTCGCGCGGCTTCTCCCGTATTGCGCGGGGTAGCCAGGACCCGACCGGGGCAGGAGTTGCCGTTCCACTGGTCGGGGCACCTGCTCGGGACGAACGAAGGTAAGACCAAGGCCATCGTGCCTGACCTGAGCGCGCCCAAGCTCGTGCGCTGACACATCCGACACTCGGGGGGCGCTGTCCCACCGGGGAGTCCGCCGCGCTCAGCACGGACAAAACAGTAACGGCCGCGTGGCGTCACCGCCAGCGGCCGATGGCTACCGTCGCAAACTCAGACGATCTTGACGCCGTGCTCTTTGGCGAACGACAACAGGCCCACCTTGTCGATGGTGCGCAGATCTCGGGTGGTGACCTTCAGGGTAACGAACTTGTTGAGTTCGGGAACCCAGATCCGCCGATTCTGCACGTTGACATGCTGCCACCGGGGGGTCTTGATGTTGGAGTGCGAAACGTGGCGCGCGCGAAGGCGACGCTTGCCGGTGATTTGACTTCTAGCCATGAGGGCGGCGCTCATAACCCAGGTTCGGGGCCCGCTTCAATCCAGAGTCGAACTAAACCGTCGGGGAATCGTCTTGTGCGGCCGTTCGGTCAAGTTGGTCAGGTTAGCGCAGTCTGGCCCAGGCGGGCCACGAGCTCCGAGCAATAGGCGCGAGTAGCGGCAAATTTGGTGTCGAGCCGCTCGAGGCTGAGTTCATTCATGTACAACCCCCGGTTGAGCTCGACCTGCACCGCATGGACGCCGTTTTGCGGTTGGCCGTAATGAGCAGTCGTGAATCCACCGCGATAAGGCGTATCGTGGGCGACCGACCATCCGCGCTGGACGGCGAGTTGCTCGGGGAGCCGAATCAGTCGCGGGTCCGCCGTGGTGAACCCTCTGCTGCCAGGCACGACGTCGGCGCGGTGCGCGCCTGGATCCTTGTGGCCACTCCGTCCCGAGCCCGGCATGGAATGGGCTGCCAGCAGGACGACGTAACCAAAGCGTTGGATGGACTGCAACAAGAGCTGGCGCAGCGCCTGATGATACGGTCGATAGATGAGTCGCAAACGACGCTCGAGCTCGCCTCGCGAGACGGGCCCCCCCAATGCGGCCTGGGACTCCGTCGTCTGGTGCCAGATCAAGCCATGTGGAAAGTGAACGCCCGACGCGCCCTGCACGGCGTGGCTGTCCACGTCCGTTTCGGCGCGATTCAAGTCACACACGTAGCGGCTGACGTGAGACACCAGCACGCTGGCCCCGAGGTCGGGCGCGTCGGCGTACAACTCGTCGACGTACAGGTCGGCGTCGCGTCCCAGAGCCGCCACCGGGGCGACGAGCGTGGCCGCGGACAACGGTTCGAGCAAGAGCCCTGCGTGCGGGATTTCGACGACGACAGGGATCGGCGTGGCCCGCGGTGGCATGACGGAAAAATACACAGGCTCGGCTTAGCACAGCGGGCTTTCGCGCGCGATGGTCCTAGCGGCGTCGGGCTCTGGGATGAGCTCGGTAGTGGGCGTCGCGTAGCAAGTCCCGAGTGACTTGAGTGTAGACTTCCGTGGTCGAGATGTCCGCATGTCCGAGCAGCGTTTGGACACTGCGCAGGTCTGCCCCGCCTGCGAGCAAGTGGGTCGCGAACGAGTGTCGCAGGCGGTGGGGGTGAACAGCGCCGGGTACTCCTGCTCCGAGCGCGGCTGCTCTGACGAGCTTCCAGAACATTTGACGGGTCAGGGGGCGTCCACCGCGTGAAGGGAAGACCAAACCCAGGGGATTGGGCTCGGTCCGAGGTGCCGCCAAGTACGCGTCCAAGTGTGCGAGCGTAATGGCGCCGAGCGGTACCAAGCGCCGTTTCTTGCCCTTCCCGAATGCGGCGACCAAGCCCCGCTGGCGATCGATGTCGCCAAACGTCAAGCCGATCAACTCGCTCACGCGTAGGCCCGCGGCATAACACAAGCTCAGCATCGCGCGGTCGCGGAGGCCTCGTGGCGTTGCTGGATCCGGCTGCTCGATCATCGACAGGACTTGCTCGAAAGTGAGTGGCCGAGGTAAGCGCCGCCCCGTCTTGGGGGAGACAACGAGCCCCGTCGGGTCGGTGTGGAGTTCGCCTTCGTTGACGACGAACCGCATCAAACCACGGAGCGCGGACAAGTGTCGACGCGCGCTCCGGGCGCCCAGCCCCTCTCTGGCGAGATCTTCCAGCCAGGCGCTCACCAACGCCAGGCTGACGTCCTCGAGAGCTTCTTGTCCGACTTGTTCGGCGAACGTCGCGAACTTGGACAGGTCGCGGCCGTAGGCCTCGAGCGTGTTGGGCGACAGACCGCGCTCGGCCTTGAGGTGTGCGAGGAAGCCGTCGATGAGCTCAGCGATCCGCATGCCCGCCTCGACGGTTGTTCATTTAACGCGCGCAGCGGCAGCCAGTGAGCTGAGGAGCGGCACCGGATCATCCTGCCGCATCAGGACTTCGCCGATCAGCGCACCGTGGACCCTTCCACTAGCGACCGCGGCCACGTCGGCCGGCGTCTTCAAACCCGAGAGGTGCAGGGACGTCACGTGGGGGGGCAGGCTATTGAGGATTTCCGTCGCCTGCTCGGCGTTCATCACCAACGTATCCAGATCCCGCGCGTTGACACCGATCACCGTCGCGCCCGCGTCGAGCGCGACGCTCACTTCCGCCGGCGAGTACACTTCGACCAACGCTCCGAGACCGAGATTCGTCGCACTGCGAATCAGTTGGTGCAGCGACTCCGGCTTCAGGCAACGCACGATGAGCAGCACCCAATCGGCGCCGCTCGCCGCCGCCAATTGCAGCTGGGATTCGTCGATCACGAACTCCTTGCAGAGCACAGGTAAGTCGCTGGCTCGCCGCGCACGCGTGAGATGACTGTAGTCGCCGTCGAAGAACGGCTGATCGCACAATACGCTCATCATCGACGCGCCACCAACGCGATAGGCCAATGCCCGTTCTTCGACCGACAGCGTTCGAGACAACGGACCCGCCGAAGGTGAACGGAACTTGAGCTCGGCAATCAGACGTAGCGGAGTGCCCGGCTCGCGGAACAACGAGATCTGGCGGGGAACGAACACCTCGGGACCGTCGAGTGCGGCCTTGGCCCGCGCGCGAAGCTCCGGCAGTGCGGCCTGCTTGGCTGACAAGATTCGAGAAAGGACGCCCATGGTCGAGTGATTGCGTTCAAGCCGATACGGGTTTGTTGGCGAGGGCCGCGTCGCGCCAACGCTGGAGTGCCGCGACTGCTCTCCCCGATACCACGGCCGCCATGGCCTTTTCAGCCGCCGTCCTCGGCGGCAAGTCTTCTGCGACCACGAGCGCCGCGGCGGCGTTCAGCACGAACGCGTCCCGTGCCGGATGCTCACGACCACTCAACACGGCTTCGATGATGCGTGCGTTCTCTTCGGCCGTACCACCTGCCGCCGCACCTTTGGGGCTCGTCGCGATACCGAAGTCGCTCGGGTGAACGACGAGTTCGGATACCTTGCCCGCGTCGAGGACGGTAACCCGCGACGCGCCGTAGGGACTGACCTCGTCGATTCCGTCTTCACCGCGCACGACCCACGCCCGAACCGTGCCGAGCTGATCCAGGGTCCGCGCCAAAATCGGCCGCAGCTCGTCCGAGAACGCGCCAATCAGCTGATGGGTGGCACGGGCAGGGTTCACCAGTGGACCCAGGCAATTGAAGACGGTCCGAATGCCCAGGTCTTTGCGGACGGGAGCAGCGTGCCGCATCGCGGGGTGGTGGGTCGGGGCCATGAGAAAGGCAATGTTGGCCTCCACGAGCACCCGGCTCGCCGCTTCGGCGGGCAAATCGATCGGTATGCCGAGGGCGCTGACGACGTCGGCGCTGCCGGCGCGGCTCGACACGGCGCGGTTCCCGTGTTTGGCCACCGGTACGCCGAGCGAGGCGCAGATCAACGCGGCGCCGGTGGAGAGGTTCACGGTGCCGGTTTCGTCACCGCCGGTGCCGCAGGTGTCGAGGAGTTTGGGGAAGTTGTGTTCCACGCCAACCATGTTGGCCCGCATCGCTCGGGCCGCCCCAACGATCACTTCCGACGACTCGCCCTGCAGGCGCAGTGCCGAAAGAAAGCCTCCGATCTGAACCTGGGTCCACGTCCCACACAGCAGCGCCTCGAACGCACGCTCGGCCGTCGAAGCGTCGAGCTTGCCCTCCAGCAGGGCCGAAAATGCCATCTTGAACGTCAGTGGTGCAGTTGCGGTCACATGTCCTCCAGCCAGTTTTTCAGGATCTGGCAACCGAAGTCGCTTAGTACCGACTCGGGGTGAAACTGGATACCCTGAATCGGCAGGGTACGATGGCGAAGGGCCATCACCTCGCCGAGAGGCGACGTGGCTACGACCTCGAGCGCCGAAGGCAACCCCTCCGGACGCACCGACAGTGAGTTGTAGCGCGCGCAGTACAACGGCGCAGGGAGGCGCGCAAACAAACCGGCGCCGTCGTGGAAGATCGCCGTGCGTTCTCCGTGAACCGGCGACAGCGACCGTTCCACTCGCCCACCGGCCCAAGCGGCGATCGCTTGATGCCCCAGGCAAACACCCAGCACCGGTCGTCGCGGGTTGCCGAGCACCAGCTCACCGAGCAGCGCAGCGGTCTCTTCGGGCCTTCCGTGACCTGGACCGAGCACGACGGCATCGAAGGCGGAAGGGTCGCCAAGCACTCCAATCGCGCGCACCACGACCTTGGCTCCCGCGGCCACCAACAGGTGTTCTAGGTTGTAGGTGAACGAGTCGTCGTGATCGACGAGCAGGACGTCGCGAGGAGGGGACTTGGACATGCCGAGCGGTAAAAAAGACGCCACATTGTTCGCACAATGAGGGTTTACTGAATACAGTATCCTACATGTCAGAACGTCGTGCTCAAGCCCGAAAGGGCGTAGATATGTACTTCAACAAGTTTCTGAGTGGGTACCCCTATCTGTGTCGATGCGTCGACCTCTCGACGGGGGGTGCGCTGGTCGAGACCTACGCAGAGCCGGACGTCGTGTCCGATAAGTTCCCGATCGAGCTGCGGCTGCCAGGCGACAAGGAGTCGTTGTGGCTCTGGGCCCGGCGCACCCGGGTATCGGGCAGCCGGCAAGCGTTCGCGTTCGTTAACCCATCTGCGTCAGTGACGCGGCGCTTGCGCCGCTGCTTGGCCGCAGCCTGAATGGGTTGCCGACACGCGTTCCGGCGGTTGCGCGTCACACTGCAACTCTGGAGCCGAGCTGTGCCGGCGACGGGTGACGTGGAGAGCGCGCTTTTTCCGGGTTGCCTCATCTGCACCCGTGGCCTAGGGTGCCCGCCCGACTGATTTTTACTTGCGCGGTAATCGCCGCCAAACGTTGTACAGCGCTGTGCGCTGCAAACCAGTTAACCCACACGGACATTCAAGAGAGCTGAGGAGCAAATGGCTGCTGGCAAGATCGATCTCAAGGCCCGACTAGGGAAGAAATCACTCGCACCGGAGGGCGCCGGCGCCCCCAGTCCTAGCGGAATGCCACCTGGACAATCGATGCCTGGGCAGGCGCCCGGGCAGGCATTTTCGGGTCAGGCACTACCGGGTCAGGGCATGCCAGGACCCTCCATTCCGGGACCTGCCAACGTCCCCGCAGGCATGGGACCAGGCCTCCCGGGGCACATGGGCGGGCCAGGCGCCGCTCCCAGCGGGATGCCGAGCCGCCCGCCCGCTGCCGCTCAAGCACCCGGCGGGTTCCCAGCACCGGCGGGCATGGCCCCGCAGCGCCCAGCGCCGGGCGCGTCCATTCCCGCCCCGCCCGGCTTCGGTCGAGGTCAGTCTCAGGCCCCGGCAGCCGCGCCGTCGGCCGCACCCGTGCAGGCACGTCCGGCACCGGTAGCTGCGCGTCCCTCACCACAAGGCATCAAGCTCGACGCCGAAGACCTCGCTCAAGCACAGAAGGCGAGCTCGTCGAAGGCAAAGGTCTTGGCGCTCGGTGCCGGCTTGGTTGCGCTCGTCGTCGGTTTCGGCATCGGTTCTCTCTACAACGGCAACCAGGGCGCCAAGGCAGCCATGGAAGGCGCGGGCCTGCTCGTCCAAGAGATCGGCGCTGCCAACGAGAAGGCGACGGAGATGAACGAGCTCTTGAAGGCCGCGGCCAAGAAGGTCAAGGCTGGCGGCTTTCCGGCAGAAGAAGTGGAGAAGCTCGGCGCCCTCGACATCCCGTTCGATGGCACGAACCTCATGAACAAGGGCATCGGGCGTTACAACTCGACCGCCATGACGCTCCTGCTCCAGTACTCCACGGCGGTCCAGAACGCCAAAGACCAGAAGGACAAGGTCAGGCGTTTGCTCGGCGGCCTCAAAGGTCACATCGAAGCCGCGGCAGCTGAACGCGCCAACCCGCAGTTCCACTGGGGCGTGAAGATGGAGTCCACGCCGATGGGTCCCGTCGGAAAGATGCAGCTCATCAAGCCCGTACCAATCAAGGACGCCAAGGACGACAAGTATCGTTGGCCCAAGGAGTTCGAGGCGGGCAGCAGCAAACTCGCACGTTACGAGGGTGAAGAGCTCAAGAGCGATCCGTTCACCATCCCCGTCGAGCCGGAGACGGAAGCGCTGGTTTGCCCGGAGAACCTCGCGTTCCGCGCGATGGGCGCACTGCTCGACACTTCCAAAGACTTGGAAGGTGATCAAACGCCAGGTAGCGAGCGCGCCGGCGTCATCGAGCTCGGCAACAAGACCATGGAGTTGCTCAAGAAGATCAACTCTGGCGGTGGCGGAGCCTGATCGGACCTCCGAGCTCGAAGAAGAAAGCCAACCCCCCGGTTGGCTTTTTTCGTTTGTGCTTCAGACGAGCTGCGTGCCGAACGGCATCGGAAAGCCCACTCCCACCTCAGGCTTCCACACATCCCCTAGACCCTCGCGGTAAGCCTTCGAAAGACGCCGGATTTGCAAGAACCGACGCGGAGATCGCCGCGCGTGATGAACGCGAAGTGATCAGTCTTCAGACTCCAGCCGGCTCGGCACGACGCTCTCCGAAATGCCGGGTCTTGGCGCGGCTCGAACCCGGCCTGCGTCGCGATCTGGCCTGCCGGGGGTCGCTGCTTTCAGTCGTTGTCTCACCCAGCCCAGGAAAACGGCGCCCGAGCTGAGTGACCGAACGCGGACTAGGGACGAAGACCGCACGCGCGTGAGCAGTCTCACGCATCAGCGAGCGGAGCGGGAGCAACGAGCGGAGGGCCCCGTCACTGACGCAGCCGCGCCCGAGCTCGGTGTCACTCCATCCGCGGGGTGGCGCCCGAGTACAGGGGCCGAACACTGTCGCCCGCAGGCGACGAGCCGAGCGCGAACGCCGCGAACCGGCGCGGTCTCAGCCAAAAACGAGCGAGTTCGCGCGCAGGTTGCGGGTGTTCACGCCGAGGCACGCAAGGCCGGGTTCGGCACGATCTCGACCTTCGAGATCCGGCGTTCGTCCGAGCTGCGGATAAGGAACTTGTGTCCGAGCTCCTCGAGCACGGTGCCGGACTCGGGGACGCGGCCCATCATCTCGACGATGAAGCCACCGAGCGAATTGTATTCGCCCGCGTCGGGGAGCTCGATCCCAACTTGGCGGTTGAGCTCGGGGATCGGAATGCTGGCGTCGACCACGAAGTGGCCGTTGCTCAGTTCGACGATCGGCGACTCGTCATCGTCGTATTCGTCTTGGATTTCGCCGACGATCTCCTCGAGCAAGTCCTCGAGGGTGAGGACGCCGCTCATGCCACCGAACTCGTCGATCACGATGGCCATGTGGTGACGACCAGCGCGCAGCTGTTGCAGAACACTGGACGCGAGCTGCGTCTCGGGAATGAACACTGCTTTGCGTAGCAGCGATCGAATGTTCAGCTTCGACAGGCCTTGCGAGGCGGTAAATAGGAATACGTCTTTGACGTGCAGGATGCCGATGATGTTGTCGAGACGGTCGCGGTAGACGGGGTATCGCGAGTGCTCGTTCTTGCGGATCAAGCGCACGAGCTCTTCGTGGCTCGTGTTTACATCCACCGCGACGACGTTCGGTCTCGGCACCATCAGATCGCCGGCCACCGTGTCCCCGAACTCGAGCACGTTGCGGATCATCGCCGACTGTTGTTCGCCGAGGGCGCCGCTGCGTTCGCTGGCGTTCAACACCAACTCGACCTCCGCGTCGCTGACCGTGGATGCAACCGGCGTCATGCCCCGAGTCTGGATGAGCCACGCGCTGAGCGCGTTGATCGGGTCGGCGATTGGCGCGACCACCCACTCCAACGGGTGAAGAGCTACGAGGATCCAGCCCAGGTGATCCGTGGCTCGAGGGGCCAATAGACCGTGAATCAGACGCCGCCCGAACGCATACAGAACTCCGGTTGCGGCGATCGAAAGCACGATGGGTAGCGCGGGTTCTCGCGACGGCACCACCGCTCGGGCCACCAGGTAGAACGCCATTCCCAGAGAGAACGCCTGCAGGATGCTCCAGCGGGTCCGCAGTTTGGCCCAGTGACGAGACAGTCGCTCCAGGCGAGGTCGACCCGGAGGATTGGATTCAGATACCGCGCCCGTGCGTCCGACTGTTTGCTCAGCCAAGCCACACGCTGCACCGAAGAGAGCAGCGGTAAGGGTTGAAGTGAGTCCCAACAGGAGACTAACTGGTTCTGGAGGTTCCAACGTTGCCTTGATGCCGGTATTGGCGGCCGTTTCGACGAGGCCCCAAACCTGATCCCTCGAGGCCCCGTGCCTCCTGAAGGGTGGGGGCTGGCCGCCCCCAGAAAAGGTTGAGCGGTCAAAATAAGTTCGCGACGCCGTCGGCGCAACTCCCTAGCCACACCGTCGACCTGGGGTAGTGTCAAAACGCCTCTGTTCTAGAGCCCCGGGCGTGGCGTGCGAAAGCGTCCCGATGTTGCCCCCCGGGGCAACGCGAGGTCACGTCGATGCGCGCTTTCCGCGCGGATTGCCCACACTTAGGGCTGCGCCGAGACCAGCCACTCATGGCGGTGTCACCGCTTCCGGTGGCGAACGAGCCGCGAAGGTCGGCAGGTTGGCTGGTCGGCTGAGGAGACCCCTGGGCAGGGGAAGGATGGGGCAGGGTAATCCGAGCGAGCGCGGAGTGGGGGAGACTGGCACTTCGCGAAGCGGACGTCGAAAGGGGGCCGCTCGCGCGATCGTAAGCGACTGGCCCTTCGCGCCTGGAGGTCTTCCAATTGCTGCCTCCTGCAAACGGGCGAGCGTGGAGTCACGGGCTGTCGGTGTGTTCCGAGTTCACAGTGCGTGCTCAGGAAAGCCGCGGAGGACGCGAAAGTGCGGAGCGGAGTCGGGAACGGCGGACAGGACGTTCAACGGTTCGGGTTGGATGCGCTCGCCCACCGCCACGAGGCGTGAGGTTCCGGAGAGCCAGGCCGAAGGTGACAGGCGGGGGACTTCGCTGAAGTCGCCTTCGGTGAGACGTTTGCCCTGACGCGCGCGTGTCTCGCCTTCGGGGGTGAGGACGCCCTTTGCGAGCCCGAGTTGCGCCGCCTCGGCCAGGTTTAGGAGGTCCGGCAATGGCCCGCCATCGACGGGCGGCCAAGCGACTGCGGCGTCCAGACGGAACTCGCCGCTCGCCAATCTCCGCAAGGCGCTCAGGCATCCCGGGACGCCGAGGGCCTCGCACACGTCGCGCGCCAACGAACGCACGTAGTAGCCCTTACTGACTCGAACGTCGAGCACGGCGGAGCTGTCCGTCAGCTCCACGAGTTCCAACGATTCGACGTGCACCGGGCGGGCAGGCAGCGCGAAAGTCTCACCGCGACGGGCCTTCTTGTAAGCGGTTTCGCCATCCTGCTTGATGGCGCTGAAGGCGGGGGGGACCTGCAACTGGCGCTCGCGCTCGAGCTCGAGCGCGTGGAGCAATCGCTCCCTCGATACCTCTCCGGGGGCAACGAGTCGCTGGTCGATGGTTCGTCCCTCGACGTCCAGGGTGTCGGTGGAACGTCCGAAGGTCAGCTCTGCGCGATAGTGCTTGTTGGCGGCGGTGAGGTATTCGGACAGCTTCGTCGCTTCTCCGAGCATTACCACCAACACCCCACTCGCTAGCGGGTCTAGGGTACCGGCATGTCCCACAGAGCGGACTCCGTAACGGCGTCGCACCTGCGCAACCACGTCGAAGCTCGTCGGCCCCGACGGCTTGTCGAGCACGAGGACTCCACTCACCCCAGCCCGCCTAGGCGGTTTGGCGGGCTTGACCATCGTACTCACGTTCCCAGCCCGCACCCAGTCGGAACAGCGTCTCCTCCGCGAACGCAGGCGCAAGGAGTTGCGCGCCGATCGGAAGACGCGAGTTGTCGAACCCCACCGGGACGCTCATTCCGCAGACGCCCGCCAGGCTGGCGGGTAGGGTGTAAACATCCGCCAGGTACATCTGCAGGGGAGACTGTGCCTTTTCGCCCAGTTTGAAGGCTGTGGTTGGACTACACGGAGTGAGCAGCGCATCGACGCCTTCGAACGCCTGGTCGAAATCGCGACGGATCAGCGTACGCACTTGCTGCGCTTTCCGGTAGTAGGCGTCGTAGAAGCCCGAGCTCAGCGCGTACGTTCCCAGCATGATGCGGCGTTTCACTTCCGGGCCGAAGCCGGTGCCGCGACTTTCACGGTAGAGTCTAGCAAGATCTGCTCCGGCTCGTTCGACACGGAGCCCGAATCTAACTCCGTCGAAACGCGACAGGTTACTGGACGCCTCCGCTGTCGCTAGCACGTAGTAGGTGCTGATGCCGTAGTCGGTGTGGGGGAGCGAGACATCGACCAGCGTGGCACCGGCCTTCTCCAGCTCCTTGGCCATCGTCAGCACGGCGGCGCGCACCGACTCGTCCAAACCGTCGGCGAAGTACTCCTTGGGCAGCCCCACTCGCAACCCTGCCACCGGTGTCTCACACGCGAGCTCGTAGTCGCCGACGGGGCGGTTGACGCTGGTTGCATCGTGCTGATCCGACCCCGCAATGCACTTCAACAGGCGTGCGGCGCCTTTGACGTCACTAGTTAACGGACCGACTTGATCCAAACTCGACGCGAAGGCTACCAACCCGTAGCGGCTGACTCTACCGTAACTGGGCTTCACCCCGACCACACCGCACAAGGCCGCCGGTTGGCGGATCGAGCCACCCGTGTCACTGCCCAACGACCCCGCCACGATGCCAGCCGCAACACTTGCTGCGCTACCACCACTGCTGCCGCCGGGGATACGCGAACGGTCGTGGGGATTGCGAACCGGTCCGAACGCGCTGTTCTCGTTGGAAGACCCCATGGCAAACTCGTCCATGTTCGTCTTTCCGATCAGAACCGCGTCGGCCTGGCGTAGCTTGCTGACGACCGTCGCGTCGTAGTCGGGCACCCAACCGGTGGCGTAGGTGCCATCGCGCGTCAGGATTTTCGACGCCGAAGTCGTGGGGGCGTCGGTCGTGCACAGAGCGTCCTTGACCGTCAGGGGCACACCACACAGGGCACCGACGGGCTGACCCGCCGCCAGTTTGCGGTCCACGAGCGCGGCTTGCTCGAGCGCGGCCTTTTCCGCGACGAACAGCAGCGAATTGAGGTCGGCTTGTTCTTTTGCGCGTTGAAGGGCGCGACGAGTGAGCTCTACGGCGCTCACCTTGCCGGAGCGAACGGCTTCTGCCTGGGTTACGACGCTATCTGCAATTGCCATGAGTCTTGTTCACCACCTGAGTCGGTCAGCAGCACCTTCGGGTTAACATCAGTCTTCCACGAACGCCGGTACGGCAAAGCCGTCCTCCAGTGGTCTCGGGGCTTGTTTGAGCGCTTGCTCGTGAGAGGTGCAGGGGACAGGCTCGTCCGCTCGAAACGCCAACGTCTCGGTGCCATGGTGGTCGGTTGAACAGCCCTGGGTGTCGAGCTGTTGCAGTTGATCGACGTGAGCCAAGATCGCGCTGAGGTCCTTGGCCATGGTCTCGAGTTCACTCTCGGACAAATCGAGTTCAGAAAGCTTGGCGACGTGTCGCACCTGATCCAGGGTCAAAGCCATACGCCGCGCGGTCCTACGTCAAAACGGTCGACGAGGGAACGAACCAGGGGGCTTGTTCCACCACAGGGTGGTGGTCGTCCGGCCAAATGCCCTCGACGAGGGGGGTGGCGGTTGATATAATCCGCCTCCGATGGGGTTTGGGTGCAACCACCCTTACGCGCCAGAATTGTCGAATTTAGGACGCTACTACAGTCGCTCCGCGCCGAATAGACAGCCATGATGTCCGACGAACAGATTGCCCAACTGGGCCGTCAGAGCACCGAGTTTGCTGTTGGCGAGATGGTGCCGGGAACCAAATACTTGGTGGTCTCGCGCATCGGCCAAGGGGGTATGGGCTCCGTTTACGAGGTCGAGCACGTCGAGCTCGGCAAGCGGTTCGTGTTGAAAGCGCTGCTCGACCAGTTCTGTCAGCGACAAGACCTCGTCCAGCGTCTGCGGAACGAGTGGCGGTCCCTGGGACGGCTCGAGCATCCCAACATCGTCAGCGTTTCGGATGCTGGCGTCGCCTCGAACGGTGCCCCTTATTACGTGATGGAGCGCCTTCAGGGCGAATCCCTGGCGGGCGCGCTGCAACGCTTGGGGCGTTTCTCCCTTCTCGATTCCCTACGGCTGGCAGCCGAAATCCTGGAGGGCCTCGCCGCGGCGCACGAGATCGGTATCGTTCACCGTGACGTAAAACCGCCAAACATTTTCGTCACCCAAGCCGGCGTGGCTAAACTGCTCGACTTCGGGATCGCCAAACTCACCGACGGCGCGTCCCTCGAGTTGACCGGCCGGGGCATCGCCATCGGTACGCCCCGGTACATGTCGCCCGAGCAAGCCGCGGGTGAACGGGTCGACGGGCGGGCGGACCTGTATGCCGTAGGTCTCGTCCTGTTCGAGATGCTCTCGGGCTGCGGTCCGTTCGATGGCTGCGAATCACACGAGGTGTTCTTGGCCCACATCACTCGGCAACCGCCTCGTCTCGGCGAACTGGTTGCTGGTATCCCCGCGGAACTCGAAGGTCTCGTGGCCGCGTTGTTGGCCAAGCGCCCTTCGGATCGTCCACAGAGCGCAGCCGCCGCGGCCGCAGCTTTGCGCTCCATGCTGCGGACCTACCGCGCCGCCGAAGAGGTGCCTGACACTCAAGGTGAGGAGTTGGCGGGTGCGCTTACGCCCCTGCTTCGAGCGGAGTACATGGCGCCAGCGATCCCGGGGCGCGCGCCGATTCTCACGCGCAGTCAGGTGTCGGGCGACGCGCCAACCGCTGGTGTCTCGAACACCGGTCCGGTTCCATTCGGCTACGAGGGGAGGAGTCCGACGCCAGCCTTCGCGGTGCGTGGGTCTTCACCCCATCAAAGCCCCATCAGTAGCGGCCGAAGTTGGGTCGTGGGCGGCGCGCAGTCCGCCGCACCGTCGACCCGCACGGCTCCACCGCCTGAACCGATGCGGCTCCAAGCCGAGCCGACTCCTTCAGGCGTATCTCGGACCGCGGCCGGACCCTATCACGACCCATATGCCACCAACCCTGGGCCGGCCAAGTCGAAGCGCTGGATGGGAATCGCGGCGCTGGTCGTCGTCGGCTCGGGCGCCGCTGGGTGGGTGCTGACGCAGCCCAAGGTGCCGGCGGAGGTGGCTCCCGCCGCAACGCTCGTGCTGACCACCCCTCTGCCCGGTCCCGCAACGGCCCCAGCTCCGAGCCCGTCGGCTCTAGGTGTGATCATTGGTGGTACCGCGGCCGTCGCGCCGAGCGCCGCGCCGGAGCCGACCGCGGAGGCACGAACTCCGGTGCAGTCCACGTCCGAAAAGGAGCCTTCACGGCGGGGCGCGCGTCCGCGTGCGCGGGTGAGTCAGCCCGACGAAGATTATCGTTCGATCCAGGTGATCCCGGTCGAAGCAAAACCGGCGTCGCGACCCAATCCCGCGCCGAGTCCGATGCCTGCGGCTGCTCCTGCACCGAACCCCGCTCCTGCCGGAACACCCAAACAAGTCGGCCGGGGCATGCCTGGATCCGGAATCGGCGCGGGCGGTTGACGTTGGCTCCCGCCTGAAGACTCAGCACGTCGCGTTCATCACTCGCGGCAGTCCTTCGAACGACGCCAGAATTGCTGCCGGGGTCCCACGCGACGAGGCTCCAGCGCAGCCTGCTGCGCTGGATTGGAGCGAAAGGGGGCCTCACGTCCCCCCGTGTACGTTCCGGTCCGGTTCTCGCAAGTCCGACGCACTTTCGAAGTACCGCGAGGGTGTAGGGTGGCAGTCCTTGGGCTCTCGCCCACAAAGGGCGGCGGCGCGGCTGCGCTGGGGAGGTTCAAGGTCGGCCGGTTGGTCGGTCCTTGGCGTTCCCGTGAGACGCGGACAGCAAAACGCTTTACGGCGACTAGCCTCCTCTCGTAGGACGACGCCCCCAAAAACACGCGACGCAAGCGAAACACTCGGGTTCGGTGCTGGCTCAGTCAGTTTGCCGAGTGGCGTCACGGGTGAACCAACCGAAAAGGAGACGCAAAAAACATGTCTGAATTGCAAGCTGCGGGTGCAACCGACCCGTTCGTAGATCTCTCCCGTCCTCTCTGTGACCCGGAGAACCCGTTGACCGTTCGCGACTTGTTCGAGGCCGGTGTTCACTTTGGTCATCAAACCAAGCGCTGGAACCCCAAGATGCGCCCGTTCTTGTACGGCGCACGTAACGGTATCCACATCATCGACTTGGACCAGTCCGTAAACCTGTTTCGTCGTGCGTTCAGCTTCACGATGGACACCGTCGCCAAGGGCGGCCACTTGGTGTTCGTCGGTACCAAGCGCCAGGCGCAAGAGATCGTCCGTGAAGAGGCGACGCGCGCAGGACAGTACTACGTGATCAACCGTTGGCTCGGTGGCACGCTCACCAACTTCCGCACGGTCAAGGGCGGCTTGGAACGTCTCAAGACGCTCGAGCGCATGGCTGAGGACGGCACCTACGAGAACATCTCGAAGAAGGAGATCTCGCAGCTCGAAAAAGAGCGCGCTCGCTTCGAGAAGTACATCGGCGGCGTCAAGGGTATGGGCGCGGTCCCGACTGCGCTGTTCATCATCGATCCGGCGCAGGAGCAAATCGCCGTGGCGGAGGCGCGCAAGCTGCGCATTCCAATCATCGCGATCACCGACAGCAACTGTGATCCGAGCCTCATCGACTATCCCATCCCCGGCAACGACGACGCGATCCGTTCGATTCGCCTGATCACTTCGGCGCTCGCCGACGCGTGCGTACACGGCGCGTCGCGACGTCGCGACGTCGCGCAACGCGAACGCGACCAATCGCGCGGTGAGAACACCGTCGTTTACCGCCGCTAGGCCTTCGGAAGAGAGAAAGAGGTATCCCATGGCACTGAACATGCAATTGGTGAAGGAACTGCGTGACCGCACGCAGGCTGGTCTCAACGACTGCAAGAGCGCTTTGGCCGAGGCCGAAGGCGACATGGAGAAGGCAGTCGAAATCATCCTGAAGAAGGGTCTCGCCAAGAGCGCAAAGCGCGCTGGCGCGGTGGCCACCGAGGGCGTAGTAACCGCTCGCGTTGCAGCCGACGGCTTGAGTGGCGTCATCGTCGAGGTCAACATCCAGACGGACTTCGCCGCTCGTAACCCCGACTTTTTGGCGTTCGTCGAGACGGTTCTCTCGGTCGCGGAAAAGACGCCAGCAGGCGCTGACCTTTTGGCAGCCGAGTTTCCCGGTGGCGGGACCGTCGAAGACGCGCGGGCGGCGCTCGTTGGTCGCTTGGGCGAGAACATCACGGTTCGTCGCTTCGGCAAGCTGTCCGTGGAGAGTGGCTTGGTTCACGCGTACATCCACATGGGCGGCAAAGTCGGAGCCTTGCTCGCTCTCGAGGCAAAGGGCGGCGCCCGCGGTGATACGCTCTCGTCGTTCGCCGACAATACTGCGATGCACATCGCGGCCATGTCTCCTCGCTACCTGACGGACGCCGAGGTGTCGGCCGACGACAAGGCAAAGCAGGTCGAGATTTACGAAGCGCAACTGCGTGACGAAGGCAAGCCCCAAGCGGCGTGGCCCAAGATCATCGAAGGCAAGGTCCAGAAGTGGATGAAAGAGATCTGTCTGCTCGACCAGCTGAGCGTCCTCGACTCGGAGAAGACGGTGCGTCAACTCCAAGACGAAGTGAGCAAGCAACTCGGCGGCGTTCAGATCAAGGCCTTCCTCCGCTACGAGCGCGGTGAAGGCATCGAGAAGAAGCAAGACGACTTTGCGGCAGAAGCACAGCGTCTGGCCCAGGGCTGAGAATCACGGCTCCGCGCAGAAACGGCACCCTCGAGGTGCCGTTTCGCTTTTTGTCGGAAGAGGGGGACTGCCATCCTCGGACTAGGGGGCAGGCGCCGCGGTATGAACGAACGGCCGCCGGCACGCCGTGGTGAGACGTGTTAGCTCTTGGGCTTTGGCTTGTACTTCTTCGTCAGCAGGTTCGTTTCGAAGTTGCCGCTGGCAGTGCCACTGAGCGTGAGCTCGGTGAGCGTGCCGAACTTTTTCAAGCGGGGCGTCGAGTAACGCACGGGCCAAGCCTCCGCTGACGACGGATTCGCGCCACCGGGGCTCGAGTGGCTCGCCCGGTCAGAGTCAGCGGTCCCAGATTGCTTTTCGGTCATGTTCGATGCGTACCCTTCCGCGTTCCAACGCTGCGACCCAAAGGAGCGTCCCTACCTCGTCGAGCGAGAGCGTAGGATGGGCCTGCAGGTAATCCATGTCAAGGACGGGGGCGAGCGCTGCGGGGATCTCGGGACGGGGCCAGGTGCGCGCCGCAATACCCCAGTCACCCTTGTCGCTGCGTCGAGCATGAGCCGCGGGAAGGACGGTCTCGGCTAGGCGCCGGAGCGGCGCTTTGGCGTAGCGGCGTTCGAACAATGATAGTGGGTCGAGACGTGCCGCCAATTCCACCACGGCTCGGCAGGCGAACGGCGCGATTGCGCGCGCGTCGAACGCTGAGGCCGCCTCGGCGTACGCTCCACCAATGTCCGTCAAGCGACGGTACAGAGTCAGGCGTTCCGCGGGTCGTTCGGGCCTCTCCACCCACGTCATGGCACGCACCCAACCAACGAACTGTTCACTCGCTTCGGGATTGAACAGGGGAGAGGGGAGCAAGCCGTCAGTTTGGAACGGCGATCGTCCCGCACGGCGCCGGCGATACCAGAATGATGCCGCGTCCCGCAGGGAACAGGCTTGCCGGAGCTCGATTCCTGGCGGCATCCGAGTGCGAAACAGCTCCGGCAGCCTCAGGTGCCCGAAGCACTCGTCGGCGAACCAGCCGCTGATCACCGTACGCGGCAATACGTCGAGAGAGCTCAACGCCTGCCACTCCGAAGATACCACCGGACACAGCGTTCCCGGTTGGTCGGCGATTGCTTCGAAGAGCCAGTCCGGGTCCAAATGGTGGACCACGTGGCGGCGAAAGGACGAGGTCAGGGTACGAACGTAGTACCGTTCGCGAGTCAGCGCGGGGTGCCCGACCGGCGGAAGGATCGAAACCCCATCGAGCACCGCGGAAGAGTTTGCGCGGGCCGCGACCGCCGCGACCAGGGAGGAATCCAATCCTCCGCTGTATAGAAGAGCGTTCGAATGGTCGGGATCCAAGTGCCGGCAGAGTTCGGCTTTTAGCAGGTCCGACACCTCTGCGGCTACTTCGTTGGCCGTTAGGCGCAGAGGTGTGGTAGGGGGTGACCAATATCGTTCGAGCCGCGGCGTGCGCCAGCGCCCAAAACGGGCGACGTGACCCACCGGGACGATCGTTATGCCCGAAACCGCCGAGCCGTGGTCCGGCGATATTCCCAGGGCGTGGTCGTCACACACGAGGCGCCGCACGTCGAGCCTAAGCGCCGTCGGTCGAACTCTCGCCACCCACTCCAGGCGCGTGCCGATAGCGGTGATCCCGGCCTCGTAGAAGCCGAACAGCCGCGGTAGTCCGGAGCACGACCGAACCGCGGAGGCGCACCCTTGCTCTTGCAGCGCGACGAAGCAGAAGTCGCCGGGCAGACCCGCCAGTTCCGGAGCGCTCTCGACCGCCATTCGCGCCAAATCAGCGGCGCGCATTCGGTGGGGCTCGCCACCCAGCAGGGCGCACTCCCCGAGCGCGAACCTGATCGGCAATGTCCCACCGATGAGAGCACTGCGCGGGGCGCCAAGGCTGGACTCGACGATGAGCCACCCCTCCGTCGAGCAAGTAACGGTCGCCGTGGGATGCAGCGCCCTGAGCCGTCTCTCGAGGTGCTGGCGAATCGGCGCCGGGCAGTAGACGCACAGGAGGTCCGTCGCCGGGATGCGGTGGGACACCTAGCTACCCTCGACACTACCGAGGAGCGCCGCCAGCTCACCCGGGTGCTCCGCCGTGTCCAAGAACGCGGCGGGAAGCCGTAGTTCATAAAGCGGGAGCTTGCGGTGAAGTCGGGCTAACAGCCGCAAGACTTGGGCGCCGGCGGGCCCGGTCCAGGCGATGCGGGATGCGCAGAGCAACTGTCGCAACCCTGCTTCTCCGCGCAGTCGGGCGATCTCCGGCCTTCGAATTCCCGGTGAGACGACAGGGAAGAAGGCTGCACGCAACGCCGTCTCTTGTTGTTCGTAGTGACCCGGCAGGTAGCCGAGGCGATCATCCGGTAGCCGGCGGACGCGGTCGTCGGGCAGAGCCCAGTTGCGAACTCCGCGCAGCCTGAGCTCCGGAACACCCGGAAAACACGTGGGTTCGCGCACGTCGTCGATGGTTACGCGGAGCGCATCGTCCGACATCACGGCGTAGCCTGCCAACGCCAACGCTGCTGCGAGCGAGCTCTTTCCGGCTCCGGAGGGACCGCAGATGGCGAGAGCCGACCCGTTGCGGCTAACGGCGCTGGCATGCAAAACGAGGTCCGGCTGCGGACCCAACACGGCCGAAACCACGGTGTTGGGAAACACGAGCCCGGCGTCGTGGGCCGTCTTGGCCGAAATCAGGATCGTCCCGTGCGCGAGGTCCGCCGTGCCGACGCAGAACCCGGGAAAGCAAAACTCCACCCTGTGGCCGTGTCGCGTGAACGAGTATTCCACCGCGCCATCCCAAATCTGTCGGGCGATCAGCTCGCCATCGAGTTGGCGATCGAGCTGCGCGAGCGCGACCGGCTCGAATCGGACTTCGAAAGCGGCCGTCGCGGTCCGCGTCGCGCCGACGGACAAGAACAGCTCCGGGGCGCCGCGGATGCGCACACCGTGGATCACGCTTTCCGACGAGTCAGGGGAGGCTGCAGCGATCATCGAACCGGAACGTAATGGGTGTGGGTGCCGGCCCAGTCGAGCACCGTCCCGTTGGCAACCAACCAGGCGTGGGCGTGCAGGGTGATCGACTTTTTGACGCCGATCACCAGCCGCGGCGTGTAGGCTCGAAGCCGAAAGCCGGCCGTCAGAGCCCTACGCAAACACGTGTCTGGCAACCCGAGGCGCGTGTAGACCCAGTCCACGTCGTCCTGCACGCCGCGCAGTAGCGGCGGCACTGGCTGACGCGAGCTCGTGCTCTTTGGTGAGTCTTTTCGAGTCAATTTTATCCCGAGCAGCCGACACGTCCGGGGCAGCGTGGTCGTAGTCAACAACGCTTCCACGCCCAGGGCGACGACCGCAGTGTAGAGGCGTGTGACGCAAACGGCCGCATGCGGTTGCCAGTGAGCAAAGGTTGCCGAGTTCACGGCTTGCGACCCGTCACGCACAACAGCCGGGAGTCCACCAGCGCCTGCGTCAAGGCCACCAAGTCCGAGGTGATGCGCTCGGGCGGCTCCGCCGGGAACTGTGCAACACAACGGTCGATAGCAGCCCTCAGACAATCGCCGTTGGAGAGCAGGCACCAAGCTCGCGTTCCGACCGCGTCGAGCCCGTAGTAGATCCCGTCGTCCAGTTGCAGTAACACCGCCTCACCATCGACTACTTCCGAAGCCAAAGACGGGTGTGGTGCGAACGTGTCAGAAAGGTCGATGGTCACGGCTGGATCTTCAACGAGGATGAAGTGGCCACAAGGTGTAAAAGGACTTTGTTGGATCCCGAACAGGTCATAGCCTGTGTTTCGAGTATCGCTGTACCCACACATCGGTGGTAAATACCGGATACGCTCGGGATTGGGCTTGAGGCCCGAAAGACAGGAGCCGTACAACAGAGGTGGCAGAGAGTCCGCTCTAGGTCGGCATTGGCTTGTGAAAGTGGAGGTTTCTTAATGGACCTTAAGGTCATCGTTGGAGTGCGTCGGGTTCTTGCGTTCGCTACGCTATGTGGAGCGAGCGCGTGTGGCAGCAGCGGCTCCGACGACTTGTTCGTGCCGAACGACTTGCTGGACGCGGGGGCCGATGGCGGCATGCAGTCCGATTCGGGTCTCACCGAGACGACAACGTCCGACACCGGAACCGTGGTGACGGGCCCGGCCCGTGACGGCGGTGGTTCAACGACGGATACGGGCAGCGAGGAAACATCCAGTGACGCCACCGACACGGAGACTTCCGAGGGGTCGACGTCGGTCGCCCCAACAGGCACCAGCGACGGGCCAACCACGGACACGTCCGCGTCGTCGACCGACACCCCCACGACCGAAACGACGGCGACCGACGTCGTGACGACGTCGTCGGAGCCCGTAAGTCCAACGACGGACGCCTCGACTGGCGCGTCGAGTCAGCCCTCGACGGGTACGACTGGATCGTCGGATCCGAGCAGCGCCCCGAGCACGAGCGATACACCCACGAGCGACTCGCCCACGAGCGACTCGCCGACGAGCGATACGGGGGTCACTGATACTGCGACCGACACCCAGCTGCCGTCGGAGACCACGGGAGCGACGCCGACCAGTGGCGTAGGGACTTCGGAACCTTCGCTGACGTCCGGCGACTCGAGCGAGCCGACCGGTCCTGTCCCACCAACGTGCGCCATCACCACGCCGTCGACGCTCCTGCTCAACGGCGTGCCTTCCCCCAACGGCGATCGTGTGAACTCGCTCAACGCGCCGTTCAAGACTTCGATAACCGTCTCCACTGACGTTCCCAACGGTTCGAACGTCATCTTGTCGACGGGCGGAGGTCCTTCGCTGCTGACGCAGGCGAGCAATGGCTCGGCCGTGTTCCCCGCGGTGGAACTCGATCCCGATGGCGACTACGTTTTGCAGGCCACTTGCCAAGGGACGTTGACCACCGTGTCCGACCCTCTCGTGGTCACGGTCGACACCGTGGGTCCGGTGATTGGGTCGGGGGTGGTCCCCGTGGCTGGCCAGCATTACGCCCCTGCGGACGACGAGAACGTAAACACGCCGGACGTACTCGACTTCAGCGTGTGCGTCCCGGTCACTTCCGAGGACGCGCTCGACCTGTCGTCGAACAACGTGTGCGTTTACACGGGGGGTGCAGGGCCGTTCTGCGCGCCAGCGGTGTCGGACGGTGTCGCGCCAGGCACGGACGGGGTCTGCATTCCTGTCGTATGTCCCGGAAGCGCGCCGTTCAACGTCGACATCCAGGTCAGTGACGAAGCCGGTAACCCGACGACTCGCGCCGTCAACGGAGTTACGTGCGCATCGCAGACGCCGACGGTCCAGATCGTGAGCTTGACCGACAATCGAAGCGCACCCAACGACGTAGGCTTGCGTTTGCTCGCCGCGAACAACACCAACCCAGCTTCGGTCCTCAAGGATTCCGACGCCAACACGACGGGTGCTCAACACGCCGTCGTCGCTTGCACGAACGCGACGATCGGGTCGTCCGCGTCGTTGCGCGTCGGTCTCGAGCAAGGCTCCGTGACCGAGCGCGCGACCGGAACGGTTCAGGCCGACACGAATGGGTTGTGCCCCACGGGCCTCGGAGGAATCGTCAACTTCGCGACCATCACCTTGGACAACAGCACCGTTACGTCGGGTGTTCTACAGGCTTACACCATCGTCCGGGTCCTGGTTACCGACTCTTCGACGGAAGTGGGGACGAGCCCCGACGTGTACATTTGGGTGGACCCCACGTTGCCGGTGCTGCAAGTCTTGTTCCCGACGCGACTCTGCGAGGATGGCATCCTGCCTTCCAACGGCAGCGACGTGATCGCGAGCGTGAACATGCGGAGCGGCGGCGTGTATCCGGTCTCTGCCGAGTTGCTCCGCAAGAGCGACAACTTCTTGATCGGGCAATATACGTTTGCGAGTTCGAACGATTTCGTGGACGTGACGTTCCCGCTGGGCACCTACACGTACAAGGCGACGGCCTTGGAGACTTCGGGCAACTTGGGGATCTTGGGAGCGTGCGACGTCAAGGTGGCCGACCTCCCGGAGATCACCTGGGATAGTCCGCTCGTCACTACGGTAGCGTTGGTCGGTGCAGGTGTAGTCCAGGCGAACTCGATTCAAGACCAGGACGACCAGACACCTGGGTGGCAAGGCCAATTGCAGATCACCGTCACGCCTCCGCAAGCAGAGTCCCTGGACGGCATGAGCGTCCAGTTCAAGGTCGACGGTGTCGACGTGGGGAGCCCGATCGATCTCGTGGACGCGAACGGCGCGGACGTCATCGTTTCCCTGGACGTCGACATCCTCGACGGGGACGTGGACATCAGCGCCGAAATCTTGGGCGCAGCGGACGAGGTGATCTCGACGCTCACCGACATCGTCGTGGATACCGCGCCGCCCGAAGCGGCGACAGACCTCCAAGCGACGGTCCAGAGTCGCCGTGAGACGTCGTTCACCCTATCATGGACGCCGCCCAACGGCGGGGTTTCTGGCTACCACGTGGCGTACGTTCCGGTCGAAGCCGGTGACGTCACGACCGTGATCGACGACAGCAACTTCGACGACGCCGAGCAGGCGCCGGACGCCGACGGCGCGGTGAGCACGACCGTCGTCCACGACTTGATGATTGAGCAGCGATACTTGTTCGCGATTCGCCCGTACGACTCGTCCGGGAACATTGGTCCGGTCGTCGCGACCACGTCGCCGGCTCGTGCCGTGTTTCAGACGTTCGTCCTCGACCCGCCCGTCGGGGCGACTCCGGGGACGCAATGGGGCTTTTCCGTCGATGCGTCGACGGACCTCAACGGGGATGGTACCGCCGACATGGTGGTGGGACAAAAGTACGGAGACCGCGTCCACATCTACTTTGGCACTGCCGGCGGGACCTATCCCAGCGTGCCCGACGTCACCATCGACGGTCCCCCGGACAGCGGCTTCGGTTATTCGGTCGCCGTGGTCGGCAACATTGCCGGTGACGGTTTCGAAGACATAGCGGTTGCCGCGCCGTCGGACTCGACAGACGGCACCTTCGGGCGGGTCTACATCGTCACTGGTCGAGCTTGGTCGAACCAATACATCGACCTCACGGACGGCACCAACCCGACGGGGAGCATCATCACATTCCCGACGAGCCTCGCGCTCGCAGACCAAGTAACCCGCTTGGGCGACTTCGATGGCGACGGTGACTTCGATCTGGGCATTCACGCCAACGCGTACGATCCCAACGGCGCCTGCGATCCCGGCACCGGGGCCAACTGTGATGGCGCCTTCATCCTGGTCAAGGGTCTGGCGGATCCGACGACTTTCCCGACGGTGGTCGACGTACCTGCGGATTCGTCGATGTTCGAGTCCTACTTCCCCTCGTCGATGGTGTTCTACGGGGCTGATTGGTTACTCGGCATCACGGACCTGAACAGCAATCGGAGCGGCGTCTTGGCGGCGGAGTACCAGGCCGGCGTGCAGCGCATCTTGACCCGTAACGCGAGCGCGCAGGGCGGCTTCGACGCTCAGACGCTCGACTACGGTCCGCCCGTGTTTGCAGGCAACACGTTGATGTACGACACGGAAATCGGCAGTTATCCTGCCGCGTTGATCGGGGGCAATACGCTCGCCGTGCAGCTCACCGGCGCCCGCAACGGACTACGTGCGTCGCCCGGCATCGTCGACCTCTACGCGCTCTCTCCAACGGACACGTTCAGCGCCCCGTACAAGACGCTCCAGGCCGGCGGAGACAGCAACAACTTCGGTCAAATACTCATAGGCAATCGGTATTCGGGTCGTCCCAGCAGCTACAGCTTGCCGTTCTTCGGCTCCGACCCGGAAGCGCCCTCGATGATCATGGGCGGCGGAACCTATCAAGGCAAGGTGCCGAAGCTGTTCATGCTTGGCCCGGATACGTTCAATGCCATGGTGGCGACGCCCGACCTCCAGGAGCTCACGGACGCCGCCGACATCGAGTACTTGTTGTCGACGGTACCGGGTCTCAACCCGGACTGGACCGACGCCCTCGGACAACCTTCGGCGGACGCCGATTGGCACGGTGGCATCGGCTTCGCCATCCGAGACATGGACGGCGACGGCTTCGCCGACATCGGCGTCGCGGAGTGGGAGCAGCTCGGGCTCGATGTGTCCAACTACACCGGCGGCATGATCGTCCTATATTGACCCATGTGTTCGCGGGAGCTCTCGGCAGAGCTCCCGCCGCACGAACCGGGGCGCAAAGGCGGGACGATCGACCCCGCGCCGTAGCGCTGGCGTCGCCCATGCCGCGGGGCGGCTGGCGCCTGCGTGGCCGAGTGAGCTGTTGTTTTTCGTGATCTTGGGCTACGCCGCGCCGCGTGGTAGCGACGCCGCACACAGAACATCGACCACTTGCCGTCGCGCTCGTGGGTTGTGGTCGTTGGGGTACCTCGCTCGCCAACGCACTCGCCGGGCTCCCGGAATTCGAGCTGCGTTGGGTCTGTGACCCGCGGGTGAAACGAGATGGCTGCCGGTGGGCTCCGGCGCTTTCCGACGCGGTGTGCCGGGATGTCGACGCGGTCGTGGTGGCGACGCCACCGGAGCTACACTTGGCCCCGACGTTAATCGCGTTGCAGGGGAGAAGGGCCGTGCTGGTGGAGAAGCCATTTGCGCAATCCTTGGCCGAGGTGAGGCAAATTCAAGCCGTTCAAGGCCGTACGCCGGTGATGGTGGGACATCTTCTAGCGTACCATCCTGGCTACCAGGCTTTGATGGGTTGGGTGAAGTCGCGGACCGCTCCGCTGACCGTCGACGTAGTGAGACATAGCCCGGCGCGCGGCAACAACCGGTGTCCGTGGTGGACGTTGGCGCCGCACGACCTGGCGCTCCTGACGCGCCTCTTCGGCGAGCCGGTGACTCAACACGTCGTTTATTCGGGCAATGGCGTCCAAGCTCAACTGACGTGGCCGGTAGCGCGCGCGAACCTCTCTTACTCCACGGTGGCAGCCACGAAAGACCGCCATTGGCGTGCTCGGAGCGGCTCTAGCTCGGCTTTGTTCGACGAACTCGACGGTCAGTTGACGTTGGAGGGCGACGTAGTTGTACGCACCGACTTCAGCGCCGCCGACCCGCTGCGCGCAGAGCTGCGACACTTCGCGAGTTGCGTCAGGGGAGACGTAGCCGTGGCAACGGGAATGGTCGAGGCCGAGCTCAGCGTTCGCTTGTTGTGTGAGGGTGAGACACAACTACGGCGCGCTCGTCGGGGCGGGGCAGGGCGCGTCCAGCCGCGCGAGACGAGGGACAACCCATGAGGGTTCCGTTTGCCAACATCGAAGCGACTGCGGCCGAAGTGCGCGAAGAGAGCCTGGCGGCGCTCGCCCGCGTGTACGACCGAGGCAGCTACATCTTGGGGCCGGAGGTCTCGGCGTTCGAGGGCGAGTGCGAAGCCTGGTTCTCTCCTGGCGCAAGATGCGTCGGGGTTTCCAACGGCACGGACGCACTCGTGTGCGCTCTCGGCGCGCTCGGCATAGGCAGGGGACACAAGGTACTCACCACCCCGCTCACGTTCTTCGCGACCGTTTCTGCAATCTGCCGGGTCGGTGCCGAGCCAATTTTCGTCGACGTCGCCGAGGAATCGTACCTCATCGAACCCGCCCCCCCAACAGGTCCAATTCCAGACGCGGTGGTCACGGTCCACTTGTTCGGGCGCGCGGCTTCGGTCTCGGGATGGGGGGCTGTCCTACCCGGTGTCCCGGTCATCGAGGATGCCGCGCAGGCGTGGGGCGCGCTAGGTGCCGAGGGCCGGGTCGGTGCGCTCGGTGCAGCCGGCTGTTTCAGTTTCTTCCCAGCCAAACCGTTGGGAGCGTGTGGCGACGCCGGCTTGATCGTGACACGCGACGAGGCGATCGACGCGCGGTGTCGTTCGTTGCGGGTGCACGGTCGCGCCGAGGACGGCGTGTTCGACGCCATCGGCGGCAATTATCGGCTCGACGAGATGCAGGCCGCACTCCTCAGGGTCCGCCTGCGGAAGATCGAAGAGTGGTTATCCCGTCGCCGGAACAACGCTCGCATCTACCAATCGGAGCTCGAAGATCTTTCGGGGATGGTCCTGCCACTGCCGGACACCAATTCTTTGACTTCCGCGTGGTCGGTGTTCTCGATTCGCGTCCCGGAGCGACGCGACGAACTCAAGCGGTACCTCGCGTCGAAGGGCATAGGCACCGCGGTGTACTATCCGATCCCCGTGCACTTGCAGCCAGCTCTGCGTGGCGCTTGGCGAAGTGGTCAGTTCCCGGTTGCAGAGCGCCTGGCGCGCGAGCTGTTGGCATTGCCGATCGGCCCCGAATTGGACGAAGCCGAGCTCGGGTACGTCTGCGACGCAGTGCGCGCCTTCTTCCGGTCGTGAAAGTAACATGCGCGTGGCGCCGCTCGCGCGAACTGGAACGTTGCGTCGCTCCACGGTAGTGACTACACCCGCGACGGCGTGTCCAAGTTGTGTTCCATCTCCGTCGACCTCGACGAAATCCATCATTACTGCGCCATCCACGGCGTCGGGACACGGGGCCTCAACACGCACGCGGTCTACGACGTCGCAGTCCAACGTCTCTGCGATTGGGCCAAAGAGCAAAACATTGCTCTGACCTTGTTCACCGTCGGCATCGACGTGATGCGTCGCGAGAGCGCTGCCGTGCTGGAGCGGGCGGTCGTTGCCGGGCATGAAATCGGCAACCATTCTCTCAACCATCACTACGCCCTGACACGGCTGAACGCGGTGCAGATGACCACCGAAGTCGCGGGTGCTGCGGATTTGATCGCGGACAAAGTGGGCGTCCGTCCCACCGGTTTCCGGGCGCCGGGGTACACCACTAACGACGCCTTGTACCGCGTGTTGCAGGAAAGCGGCGTTGCCTACAGCTCCTCGGTGTTTCCTTGTCCCACCTATTACGGTCTCAAGGTCGCAGCTATTTGCGCCAAGCGCCTGCTGGGGCGCAAGTCTGCCTCCGTCATCGACGACCCGAGGGTCCTGACGGCTCCGGTGGGGCCTTATCGGATCGGTGAGCCTTATTGGAAACGCGGCGCGGGTTTGGTCGAGTTACCCATCCAGACCACGCCGGGCCTGCGTGTCCCTTACATCGGGACCTTCCTGACCTGGTGGGGCCGGCGGTTTGCGACTTGGGCGACGCGTCGGGTTGCGCGTCTCCCGTTCGTGAACTTGGAACTGCATGGCATCGACGTGCTCGACCGTGGCGACGGTTTGGAGGGGCTTGCCCCCTTCCAGTACGACGTGCGCATCCCGGTCGCTCGGAAGCTCTCGACTTTGACCGGCGTCGTTACGCAACTTCGGGCGGCTGGCTATTCGTTTTGTCGCCTCGACGACGCGGCGAAGCGAGTCGTGCCGGACAATTGAGGGTAGTGCTTGCCCCAGCGGCGCGGCTGGAGCAGAACCACGGGCGAGGATATCGCAGATGACATTGGAAGAACTCAAGAGTGTGTTGACGGCAGGAGGCGCGAGCTCCGATGGGGAGTGGGAGCAACTGCCCGAGGGGCGCGCCGTGACCCTGCATGTGGCGTGTAATGGTGTGGGGTTAACGGTGTCGCGCGTCGTGGCCGTCAAGTTTGCGTCCCCCTTGCTCCACGCCAAGACGTCTCGCGACGAACTGTTCGTCGTCTCCACGGCCGACGTGTTCGCGTGTGCCCTCGACGCGGGTAGCGTTCAGGGCGGTCGAAAAGCTGGCTTCGTCTCCGGTTGAGCCGACGCGACGCGTTCAAGCTTCGTGAGGGGCGGCGTCGAACGCGTTCGGAACCGCCCGGAACAAGCCGCACGCGATGCTCGCCGAGCGAACGACGTCGGCGAGCACCTGAAGCAGCGCGAGCGACGTCGGGGTAACGGCCCGGGCGTTTTCGAGTTCGATGCGAACGACCAACGCGCCGGCGTCGTAAACGAACGTCTCCCAATGCGGGGGAGAACCCGACGGGGTTGGTCGAGAAATTTCGAAAAGCGTGTTCATTCCCGCCGACGCTTTCACGCCCAATACGCGCGCCGTCGCGAGCGCGGCTTCGAGCTCGCCGGGGAGCTGGGTGGGATCGCTCACCGTATCTAGCCTCAGGACCAACTTCGGGATCAGGTGGCGTAGTTGGTCGGTGAGCGGATCGTAGGTGTGTTGACTCAGGCGCACGGCCTGTTGAGTGCGGTCGAAATAGCCGAGAAACCTGACCAACCCAAATAGCACAGCGCTGGCGCCGAGCACCGCCATGCCCGCCACCCACGCGCGTTCGATGGTGGTTGCGATCGCAAACCCGGCGAACAGGAACGTGATGCCGTACAAGGTGACCACCGTGCGGCGGTGGGTCAGCCCGCGGTCGAGCAAGCGGTGGTGGATGTGCCCGCGGTCAGCGGAGAAAACCGGCTGTCTCGCGACGTAACGGCGCGCGATCGAGAGCAACGTGTCGAAGATGGGCAGGCCGAGCGCCAACACCGGGATCACCAAGGAGACAGCGGTCGACGCCTTCTGGATGGGAGAGAGCAGCGACGTGAGGGCGAGCGTGTACCCGAGGAAATAACTCCCCGAGTCGCCCATGAAGATCCGCGCGGGATTGAAGTTGTAGAAGAGGAACCCGAGCAGCGCCCCCATCAGCGACGCCATCACGAGACAAACGAACACTGCACCCAGACCTGCCCCCGACAGGATCGCGACGATGAGGTTGGTCGCGGCCGCGAAGAACACGACCCCGGCGGCGAGGCCGTCGAGGCCGTCGATGAGGTTGACTGCGTTGGTGATGCCCACGATCCAAATCACCGTGACGATCGGAGCCAACGCCCCCAACGCCACGGGCCCGAACAAGGGGATCAGCAGACCATCGATGCGGAACCCGGTAGCGAACGCAAAGCTGGCGGCGAGCACTTGCGCAAGCAGTTTCGGGCCGGCGCGCAGGCCTCGAACATCGTCCCAGGCGCCGACCAGGCACATGAACAGCGTTCCGGCGACGAGCGCCATGGCTGCCGTCCGGGAGACGCGGATGATGCGCGCGACCTCCGAATCGACGACGAACAATGCGACCAAGGGTGACAGCGTCGCTGCAGCCAAGGCGAGCCCGCCGAGGCGAGGCACGGCGAGGCTGTTAATGTGTCGCCCACCAGGGTGCGATGTTGCGCCGACGCGATAGGCCAACTTGCACACCAGCGGTGTAAGGCAGCCGGCCACGACGAGGGCCATGAAGAAGGCCGCCAAGTAGGTGCGCATCGAGCACTTCGATTTAGATGATGGCGGGGCGCGACGCTACAAAACGCGGATGGTGCGCGTGATGTGTCACCAGCACCTGGAAGCAAGCCGCGCCCGTAGAACGGGGCTATGCGCGAATTCCAGTGTCGCTTGACTGAGCCCATCGAGTTTGGTCGGGCTGGCTTTTTCACGGCCGCTGAGGGTATCGACGGGTCATGGCCGTCTCAGAACCGCTCCACATTGGGTCCTATTCGTTCAACTCCCGTTTGTTCTTGGGCACCGGAAAGTACAAGGACGTCGCGGAGACGGAGGCAGCGCTGGTCGCGTCGGGGGCAGAGGTCGTGACGGTAGCGTTGCGGCGCGTCGACCTCAAGGACCGATCGGACGGCTCGTTGATGAAGCTGCTCATGAGTGGGCGCTGGACCATCTTGCCCAACACGGCCTTCTGCTACACGGCCGACGAAGCCATACGCACGTTGCGCCTCGCGCGTGAGCTCGGGATGGGCAACCTGGTCAAGCTCGAGATCTTGGGTGACCAAAAGACCCTATACCCAGACAACGAGCAGACGTTGCAGGCCGCCGCCATTTTGGTCAAGGAAGGGTTTACGGTGTTACCCTATTGCATCGATGATCCGATCGTGTGTCGCAAGCTCGAAGACATCGGGTGCGCGGCGGTCATGCCTCTGGCGGCGCCAATTGGGAGCGGCCTCGGGATTCGAAACCCCTACAACCTACGCATCATCATCGAGAACTCCAAGGTTCCGGTGATCGTCGACGCCGGTGTCGGTACGGCTTCGGACGCCGCCGTGGCGATGGAGCTCGGGTGTGATGGGGTATTGATGAACACTGCCGTCGCTCTTGCCAAAGACCCGATCGCCATGGCGGAGGCCATGAAGCTCGGCGTCCTCGCGGGGCGCATGGCGTACCGCGCCGGTCGCATGCCTCGACGTTTGTACGCCAGCGCGTCGAGCCCCGAGTCGGGGCTCATCTGAGCCAGCGGCCTCCGCAACGGGCGCCCATGCGAGTCGACGCAAAACCGTTGCGCGGCGCGCTCGTCGAAGTCTCACTTCCCGTCGCGTTCACGGCGCTCATTTTCATCAAGGGATCAGCGCCTGCCGACCCGAGCTCGATCCAAGTCAACGACAAGCTCGCCCACGCCGTCGTGTTTTTCGGTCTGGCGTTGTGTTGCGGCCCGCTCGCGGGCCATTGGATGAGGCGTCGCTCCGTGAACGCGGGAAGGGCGGTGGCCACGTGCGCCGCGTATTCGATGTTCGTCGGTGCGGCGCTGGAAGTTTGGCAGTCGCGGATCCCGCACCGCACGGCCGACGTTTGGGATTGGGTGGCCGACGCGGTTGGCGCTCTGTTGGCAGCGGCGGTGTTGCGCCTGCTGCTGCCCAGGTACATCGCATGGCGGGCACACGACCGCGGCTGATTGCCATCACTGACGTGGCCGTTCACGGGCCCGCGCGCACGCTGGAGCTCTTCGAGCACCTGTGCCATGCCGCGCGTCCCGGCTCGGTGTGCGTCCAACTTCGGTGGGACGCGGCCCCCAGAGAGCTGTTCGCGCTGGGTGAGCGGCTGCGCGCGATCTGTGTGGACAGTGAACAGATCTTGAGTGTCAACGAGCGCCTCGACGTCGCTTTGGCGCTGGGCGCAACGGCCGTTCACCTGAAAACGCGATCCGTCGCGGCCCGGGAGGTGAGGGCGTTGTGGGGCAGTCGCGGAAGGGATGTTTGGGTCACCCGGGCTTGGCACCCTGCTGACGAGAGTGTTCCACTCGACGTGGACGCGCTCGTGGCATCACCCGTCGCTGCCGAGCGAAAAGGGCAGCCGCCCCTGGGTACGGACGGGCTCCGCGCCGCGTGCCTCGGGTGTCCCGTGCCGGTGTATGCTCTCGGTGGTGTCGACTCCAGCAACGCGGCGTCCATGATTCTCGCGGGCGCCCAGGGGGTAGCCGCCATCGGGGCGTGTCACGACGAGCCCCTGGCGTTGTTGGAGGCTTTGGGCGCCCGGCGTGGCAATTGACAACAGTCGGAGTCGTGGTGAGCTCTTACGCCAATCCGGAACGGTCAATCTGCGGCAGCACCCTAAACCGAACGCGACCGTGTCCGTTCGATAGATTGCCCGACCTTCACCGGGGGCCTCACCGCCATGCAATCCGCCGCCGTGCCCTTTGATGTAGTCGTCGTCGACGACTCGCCGGTCGACCGACTGTTCTATCGGCGTTTGCTCAGCCGCGCGCGGCCCGACTGGAACGTCACCGACGTCAATTCGGCGTTCGAGGCCGAGAAGATCTGCGAGTCGCGACCGGTGAGATGTCTGGTGCTGGATCAGAACTTGCCGGAGACGACGGGCCTAGACTTCCTCAAGGCGTTGCGCGGCAAGCCTTGGGGTAACCAGTTGCCGGTCGTGATGATCAGCGGTAGTCACGAGCCGGCGCTCGTGCATCAGGCGTACGAATACGGAGCCAGCGCCGTGCTCGCCAAGGGGCTACTCAACACCTCGGCGTTGCGCGGGGCGGTGGAGCGTGCAATCCGTGGCGAACGAGACGAGCCCGAGGAGACTCTCGAGCTGCTGCGCGCAGAGTTTGCTTACGCGTGTGTCGCCACGACCGGGACCGAACGCGAGCCGGGCCCGGGTGAGCTGGCGCGGTTTGCTCTGGTTGGCGAATTGTGCCGTTTGGCGTCGGTGCTCGGCCCCGCCTCGAAGCGCCCGAAGTCTACGAGCTGAGCCCCCACAGCTCGTTGGTCACTCGAGCGTCACGTCGCGACCCAGCTTGTTGCGGAGCTGAGTCGTCAACACGGACGTGAGTGTCTCACCAGATTTGCTGCACAACCACTCTTCGGTCCCCGATGGGTTGAAGTGCCATGCCGAGGTGTTGGCGGCCATCCAGATCTGCTGAGCTGCCCGGTGGCTGTTGATGACGAATCGGACGCCGTCGGGGAACTCGATGGTAAGGATGTCGTTGGCGAGCTCGACCTCGAAGGTTTCACCCAGCTCGACGCTCAAGCGGTCCAGCTGGGACACCAACCGCGTCAAAGTCGTCGCTGCGAGTCTTTTGTAGGTTTCTTCCGAGGCCGAGTTCATTGGATTGCGTTCTTTTGAGGGCGTCCGCGCCACTGACGGTGCGCGTCATTGCGCGGGCGGCGGCGTCAGTGCGGGAACACACTGAGGCGACAAACACTGGAAGCCCGGTTGGCAATCGGCAGCCGTTTGGCACGGCCAAGCGCACTTACCGGCTGCGACGTTGCAGCGGTGGGCCACGCATTGCGCGTCGCTCTGACAGGGGAACGCGTAGTCTGCGGGTTTGGACATCGTGGCGCTGGGCGCCGCCGCAGGATACTGCTGTTGAGGGTACTGTTGCTGCGGGTATTGCTGTTGTGGGTACTGCTGCTGCGGGTATTGCTGTTGTGGATACTGCTGCTGCGGGTATTGCTGTTGTGGATACTGCTGGTAGCTGGCTTGCGGCGGCGCCTGCGGTTCGGGTTCACTTCCGCCGCAACCCACGAGCGACATCGCGGTGAGAGCAACGCACGCCAATCCACCCAATGCGCGGCGAACAGCTTTCGAACTCGAGGAGTAAGGTGACGAGCCAACGGTTGACAATCCCAATCGCACGGTACTTCGCATGGTCCGAAACGCTATCCGGGTTTGCCTCCGACGACAATCGGAAAGGGAACGTCAGCTTTGCAAACACATCGCGAGCAGTTGGCTGGCGATCGCCTTGCGCTGGCCGCCGTCGGCGGGCCCGACGCACGCCGGGCAGCCACTTTTGCACGGGCAGGTGGTGATCAATTGACGGGCCCGCCCGATCAACGTGGGGGCTTGGCGAAAGATCCGTTCGCTCAAGCCGACACCGCCGGCGTGGGCGTCGAACAGGAACAAGGTAGGTGAGTGCTGGCCGCGGCGCTGGGAGTTGCGGCCCGGGAGTTCGGGACGTTGGCCCGCTGCTTCCGGGTCCTCGTCATCGTAACCGTCACCCAACGTGCGGTTGAGGTCTTGGGGATCACACATCAATGCGAGCGTCGAGACCGTCTCGAGCGCGCGCCCTGCGCCGCGTAGGCCATCAACCACCAAGGAACGGGAATAAGTGAACTGTGAGACGAGGGCTTCGGGAATCGACATCCAGAAGCTGGTCGTGTGCATTTGCATCTCCGGCAGGTGGACGTCACCGTAGCCGGCGTTTTCGTGCGTGAAGAACTTGATCTTCTTGTAACCGGTCACTTTTTCTATGACCTTGACCTCGCCATATCCGAGCTCGACGCGATTTCCGAGTCCGGTCGTCGTTCGGTCGAACTCCTCGATGACCTCGACGTCACGGTACGTGAGCGCAGTCGTGAAGTAGTCCGGCACGACTTTGCGGACGAAGGCCTTGTGATTGTCGTAGTCCAGGCGTTCGACTTGGTATTGCTCGGCGTTGTGCTGGTAGATCGCCTGCTCGTGGAGCATCGTGTGCGTTGCCCGCCAGTCGAGCTCGGCCAGGGTCTTGTTGGTGTCCAGGTCGATGATGACGAAGTTGTCCCAACCGATGTTACGCAGGGACACGTGGGTCGCCGGATAGGCCTCTCCTGCCCAGTAGTACCGGCCGGCGCGCGCGTGCACCAACCCTTGCGACTGAAGATATTCGAGCGCGTCGCGGGTGGCGTCGGGGTTCAAGGTTGCATACGTCTCGCCGTCGGCGTGTTCGGGCGCCGTCGGGCGCACGCCCGGTTCAGCCATCAGGAAAGGCGCCTCGAACGTCGCGCATTTCAGGTGCGCGATGAGGACCTCGGGGTTGTCCGGGTCGATGCGAGCCTCTTCGGCCGAGGCTCCGAGTACGTACGCCGGTTCTCGCGCCAAGAATTGGTCGATGGCATCACTCGAACATACCAACAGCGCGATGCTTTGCTCGCCGCGACGCCCCGCGCGTCCGAAGCGCTGCCACATCGACGCGATCGAGCCCGGGTACCCGACGCAGATCGCCGCGCTCAAGTCACCGATGTCGATGCCGAGCTCCAGGGCGTTGGTAGCGACGACGCACAACACTTCACCCTCTCGCAGGCCCCGTTCGATGCCACGACGAGTCTCCGGCAAATAACCGCCGCGATACGCCATGATGGCATCGGGCCCGGCGACGTGGCTACATCGCTGACGCAGGTACGTCAGCAGGATCTCGACGCTGTTGCGGGACTGGGCAAACACTATCGTCGGCACCTTGGCCTCGATTAAGTCCGCCGCGAGGTTCACCGCATGCTTCAGCGCCGAGCCGCGCAATTGCAGCGCTTCGTCGACGACTGGTGGGTTGTACATGAACAGTTGCCGGGCGGACGTGGGCGCTCCGGATTGGTCGACGAGGGTGACGCTGGCGGCGTCGGCGCCAATCAGACGCTGGGCGTGTTCTTTGGGGTTGCCGATGGTCGCCGTCGCACAGATGAAGCGCGGGCTCGACCCGTGGAACGCCGCGATCCGCTTGAGTCGCGCGAGCACGTGGGCCATGTGACTTCCGAATACGCCGCGATACGTGTGCAGCTCGTCGAGCACGACGTACTGCAGGCTTTGAAACAACGAGGCCCACTTGGTGTGGTTCGGTAAGATCCCCGCGTGCAGCATGTCCGGGTTGGTCAGGATGATGCGCGCTTGTTCACGCGCTGCACGCCGCGCGTCGGCCCGCGTGTCACCATCGAAGACCAGCGCTCCGATCCCGAGTTCGGCGTCGGCGATCAAGGATTGCAGCGAGTGCTCTTGGTCGCGACTCAGTGCTTTGGTGGGGTAAAGGTACAGTGCCGTGCCGCCGCGCACCTTGTCGACCGCATCGAGCACCGGCAGGTGAAAACACAACGACTTGCCGCTCGACGTGGGCGTGGAAACCACCACGTTTTGCCCCGCGAGTGCCGCTTGCACCGCGATGTTCTGGTGTGAATAGAGCTGCGTGATGCCGCGTTTGGCGAGAGCGCGAGCCAGCGCCGGAGACAACCCGTCGGGAATCGGCGCAAACCGAGCTTCGGACTTCTCGAATCGCTCCTGGAGCGCGAGACACGGCTTGACGCGACCCTCGCCCAACCACTGGGCGACGACTGCGTCCACTCCGCGCGGCTTGGACTGCCATGGGGTATCGGCGGCGATGTAAACGGGCCCATCATCGGGGCGGTCGCTTCCGGGGTCCGCCCGTCCGGATCCCCATCCGGCGGCGGGAGGCGCGACGTCGTTTGCCGGGACGGGGCCAGCCGGCTTGGGTGGGTCGGAACCGGACGGCGTCATGGACGAATACTAAACGTTTGTTCCCCGTACCGCAACCCTCGGGGTCGCGAGCTGCGGGCCAAGAATTTTGGCCTAGCTAAACCTAGCGTAGGCCATTTTCGTGACGTAAGTAAGACCTGCTCATGACCCAGCCGTCCTCGACTCTCGCCGCCAATTCAGGTCCCGCCCCCGCCGTCTCGACGGTCGCTCCGCCGAGCTACCTGTTTTTGGGCATCGTGGCTGCGGTAGCGCTGGTTGCCGACGCCGTGACCAAGTTGTGGGCGGAGTCGACGCTAGGGCGGCTGACGCGGCTGGATCCTTCCATCGTTTTGGTGGACGACGTGCTGACGTTCACCTTGGCGTACAACAAGGGCGGCGCCTTCGGGATGCTGGCAGGCGAAGACGGGGTTTGGCGCCGTCCGTTCTTCTTGCTGGTCAGCGCTGGGGCCTCGCTCTTCATCATCTCCTTGTATCGCAAGATTCAACCCAACCAGTGGGCGTTGCGCTGGGGCCTACCTTTGGTATTGGGCGGCGCGCTGGGCAATTTCGCCGACCGCTTGGCGAAGGGCAAAGTGGTAGACTTCATCGATTATCGCGCTGGCTGGGTAGAGTCGATGAACGAGTTGATCTCCAAGATTAACCCGACGTGGCACGTCACCAGCCACTGGCCCACGTTCAACGTGGCTGACATCTGTATCTGCATCGGAGTGGGACTGATGGTCGTCGACATGTTCACAGCTGGCGGTCATCAGGCCCAAGCGGCCAAACGCGCTGCGCAATCCCCGAGCCAGAGCTGAGCCGGCGCATGCACGGCAGCCTGTTCGAACTGTTTGGGACGCGCTTTCCGAGTTACTTCGTATTGATCGTGGTGGGCTTCCTGTTCGCCACGGCCATGGGGGCATTGTGGGCGCGTCGGGTCGGTCAGAACCCGGACGTGATAGTCGACCTCGGCCTGCTGTCGATCCTCTCTGGCTTTGCCGGCGCGCGAGTGCTGCACCTCTTTGCGGACGGCTATTTGATGGACTACGTGCATCTGTGCACGGACCCGTCGCTCGTCAGTTGGCACATCACACGTGCCGAGTGCGCGAGCCCAGATTACGCCGGCGTTTGGGACGAGGCGGCCGCCGTTTGTCATCCAATCGAGCAGAACTGCTTCGCGTGGGCGCAGTTCTGGAACGGTGGCTTCACGTTTTACGGCGGGCTCATCGGCGCGACGATCGGCGCGTGGTGGCTCTTCCGACGCGACAAGTTCCCGTTTTGGAAGGCCTGCGACATGGGCGGGATGATGGTGCCCATCGGGCTCGGTTACGGAAGGTTGGGGTGTCTGCTGGCCGGGTGCTGCTTCGGGACGACGACCCACGGCGCTCATTCGCTCGTGTTTCCGCCGGGCAGCCCGGCGAGTGACTGGCAGGCGCGAGAGGGCCTGATCCCTCACCACCTGCTCTCCTCGCTGCCCGTTCATCCGACGCAGATCTACGAAGCGGCGGCCGCGTTCGCGCTTTCCGGCTTCGGAATTTTGTATCTCCATGCTCGCAAGCGTTACGATGGGCACGTGTTCGCGACATTCCTCGGCGGGTACGGAGTGGCTCGGTTCATCATCGAGTTCTTCCGAAGCGATGACCGCGGCGGCGTGCTTGGGCTGAGTACCTCTCAGTGGATAGCCGCGCTGATGGTGGTCGCTGCGTTGCTCATCCACGTCAAGCGCGGGGCACGCTCTCTGCGCGACACGAACTTGCCGGCGCGGGACGCTCAGGGCGCGGCATGAACCGGGTACCGGTCGTGTTGGGGCTGTTGCTGACCTGGGTGTCAGTTGGCTGCAGTCAGAAGGCGCGTGAGCGGCCCCCTTTTACCGAACTATCCTGTCGCGAAAACGATTGTGGTGGGAAGGGGGGCGGTGCTTCGCCCGTGGCGGGGGGGTCGCCCGCCCCCGACGACAGTGCCCTTTCCGCCTCGAGTGAGCCCGGTGCGAGTAGCGTGTCGAGTGCTGGCACCGATGCTGGTCTGCGCAGCGTCTCACTCGACCCGCAAGAAGCCATCGATCTACAGCGCACGTTGGGCGCCTCGATCGGATTGCCGTATGCGCTCTACAGATGGCCGGACGTCGACTCGCCGGTCTTACAATCGACGGGACTCGGAGCCGAGACGTTGACCGTCGACCTGCACGGTGAGTGGCTCTTGGTCCTCGTCACCGACTCGGCCGATGCCGTGGACCCTACCTGGTTGCCGACGTTGAGCTGGCAGGTGCCGGCCCTCGACGTCGTGAAGGTCCCGGTGTTTCGCACTCAGTTCTGGAGCGACCTGGCAGCGGGGCTGGCACTTTCCCCAACGACGTTGGATCCCGACGCGAGTCACATCGTGATTCAGGTCGTGGGGCGCAACGGCGAGCCACTGTTGGGTGCTTCCGGCGAAGTCGTCTCCGGAGCGATCGCCTACGGCAACGGTGGTAGCGCGTCGGATGTGTTAACCGAGACAGATGACTCGGGACTGATGGTCTGGCTCAACGCGCCAGCCGGTACTGGTACCACATTGACACTCCGAACGGAGACGGACTTGTGGTCCGTAGTGATCCCGACCCGAGCGGCCACCGTCACCGTGGCGGCAGTAGCCCAGCCGTGAGACGGCGCACCCGCGTCTAGCAGCGGGCACCTTGCCGTCACTTTCGAGCACGCGCGGCGACTCGGCGCACGTCCGCGCCCCGGCCGAGTCGCCCGTTTCTGCCCAAAACGCGAGCCACAGCTCGCCGCGGAGCCCGCCGTGGGCTCGTCGAAGTCGGCTTTCCAGTAGGAAAGACGCAGCTCGAGTCCGCGGACGGCGCCACGACGGTGCACTCGGCGGCCATCTCTGGTAACGTCGCGACGTGGCGCGGATCATCGACGGTAAGGCACTCAGTGAAAAAGTCAGGCAAGACGTTGCGGCGAAGGCGGCCGAGTTTCAGAAGCAGTTTGGGCGTCCTCCGGGTTTGCACGTCGTTCTAGCGGGCGACGACGCCGCGTCCGCGGTCTACGTGCGCAACAAGGAAAAAGCGGCTCTCGAAGCGGGGTTTGCGGGCGTCGTCCACCGGTTGCCGGCGAGCGTCAGCCAAGCCGAGCTGGAAGCCTTGGTCGCACGCCTCAACGCGGACGAAGCCGTGGACGGTATCCTGGTGCAACTACCACTTCCTTCCGGTCTAAACGAAGAGCCGATCCTGAAGTTGATCCGCGCCGACAAGGACGTCGACGGCTTCCACGCCTTGAACGTCGGGGGGCTCTGGTCCGGCGGGCACGCGCTCGTGCCGTGCACACCACGCGGCTGCATCCGCTTGCTCGAGGAGGCGCAGGTCGAGCTTCGGGGCAAACGCGCCTTGGTCATCGGCCGCAGCAACATCGTCGGAAAGCCGGTAGCGGCGTTGCTGTTGGCGCGCGACGCCACGGTAACGATCACGCACTCGCGCACCGTAGATTTGCCCGCACGCTGTCGTGAGGCCGAGATCATCATCGCGGCGGTGGGACGCCCCAGGTTGGTGACGGGCGATTGGGTCTCGCCTGGCGCAGCCGTGATCGACGTCGGGATCAACCGGGACGTGAGCGGCAAGTTGTGTGGCGACGTCGACTTCGACTCCGTCGAGCCAAAAGCGTCGGTGATCACGAAAGTACCGGGCGGGGTAGGTCCGATGACCATCGCGATGCTCATGGAGCAGACGCTGATCGCCGCGGTCGCACGCAAAGCTGCTGGGCAATAAAGGGGATGCGAGTTGGCGCTCGGTCCGTTCTTGGATTTCGCTCTGGAGCTGGCGCAGGACTTCGATCCTAGTGTCAGCGCCGAGGTCGTCACCGCGGAGCTCGACCGATTGACGGAGCCTTGGCTGGCTCACGGCCACCGTTCACTCAGTCCTCGCCGCCAAGCCGAAGATCTCGCCATGATCGTCTTCGGCTTGGCAGGTTTCGGTGCCGCCAAAGGGGAGGCGGACCCGGGGGATTTCCTGATTCACCGGGTGCTGCGACGCCGTCGTGGTAGCCCCGGGTTACTCGGCGTCGTTTACCACGCGGTCGCCGCACGACTCGGCGTGATCACCGAGCCCATTTCTGCACCCAATCAACTGTTGTGGCGAGTCATCGACCAGCATCGTCCCGGAGGGCTCGACCGCGCCGTCATCATCGATCCGGGGCGCAACGGCGAGATCCTCGACGTCGAAGAGCTCTTGGCGAGCGGCGATGAAGGTTGGCTGGAGGCGGCCGGCACACGCGCCTGGCAGCGCACGCTCATGGACGATTTCCGGCAGCTGCTCACTCGCCGTCGTGAGTTCGGCGCCGCGCTGGTCGTCCTGCACCGCCAGTGTGCATCCGACCCCAACAACCCGATCGCATTTCGAGAGCGCGGTCTATTGCATCGCAAACTCGGCGCGCCGCTCGCCGCGATCGAAGACCTCGAGACCTACTTGTCACTCGCTCCGCAGGCCTCCGACGTCCAAGACGTGTCGGAGATCATCGACCGCGTGCGCGACGAGCAACACCGCGCGCCTCGGCATCGCGCCAACTGAGGCGCCGCCGCTCGTCTCCGAGTTGCGTCGAGTGAACACCGGCACGGGACGGCTCCCCATGCGCTCCAAGTCGCTCGTTGCCGCGAAACCTGCCTTGGGTTGGGCCCAGCGAGGTACGGCGCGCAACGGCTCCCGCCCACCACCCCGAGTCGCGGGGCGGTCGAGCTCACGGCCGCGCGTAGGCGCAGCGAAACCCAACCTCCGCGCTCCGCAGCGTCGGGAGCTCGGCTCGCCTTGCGGCGCCGCGGAGCATGACCGCCGGCGACAGGTAACCCCCGCCGCGCACGACGCGGTCGGTGATGCCGGCGTCGGCGGGGGGCCCAAGCGGATCTTCGAGCTGACGTTCGTCGTAATACGCCGAGTAGCCGTCGTTCACCCATTCGGCGGCGTTACCCGCCAAGTTGAGGACGCCTTCGGGTGACGCGCCAGCCGGGAAGCTGTTCACTTGCGCCAGCTCGACGTAGCGGTCCGCGTCGGAGGTCGCGTTGAAGGCCAGCCGTCCGTGGTTGGCGACCAGTCGGTGATACGAGTTGCCCCACGGGAAACGGCGTCGTGACGACCCGCGCATCGCGCGCTCGAACTGGGCCTCCGTCGGCAAGCGTCCTCCCATGAAGGTGCAGTAGGCGACCGCGTCCTCGTGCGTAACGAGTACGGCCGGGAGCTGCTGCCGATGGAATCGACGGGCCCCGCGGTGGTAGGGAATGGGTCGGCACCGCCGCGCCGCGACGCAACGCTCGTAAGCGGCGACGCTGACCTCCAGGGTGTCGAGGGCGAACGCCGAGAGACGAATCGTACGCAACGGCTGCTCGTTGCTGAAGTCGGGGCAACGTGGCGCCAAGGGCTCTGCGTTGCAGTCCGCCATGGCGAGCAGCACTTCCTCGGGAGTCGAGCCCATCTGGAAGTCACTCGCGGGGTACCAGACGACCGGCGGCGCGGGGGCCCTTTTCGTGAGTAAGCTGCGCCACGTCGGGAGCGGCTGGCCGTGCACCAGGCGCGGCAAGGCGAGCATCCCCAGCGCGACGCTCAGCACCGCGAGCGCGAACAGACAGCGCCTCATTTGGCCCTGGGCGCGCCCGCGTCGGGGCCCGGCGCGGAGCGTTGACTGGCAGCGCCCCCGCGACGCTCGGCCAACCAAGCGACGGGAAGGAGCACCTCCTCGTCCGACCAACGCGTCTGCTGCGAAACCAGTGCTGCGGGTGAACTTGGGTCGCGCGTCGTCCAGACGGCCGCGGCGCCGAGCGCCACACCGACGGCCAGACTCAGCCATACGGAACTGCGGCGAGGGGGCGGCGCCGAATGAAAGCTGTCCGGAAGCGTGGGGAGACTGGCGCGGAGTTCGGGTCGCAGGGCGTCCGAGAGCGCTTTGCCGAACTCCTCGCAAGAGCCGAACCGCTGTTTCGGATCTTTGGCGAGCGCTCGTAGCAACACCCGATCGACCCCGGCGTCGAGGCCGATCAGGGCCGCGCAGGGCTGCGGCTCTTCGTTGGTGATGAGAGACGCCACGGCAACCGCGTCGTCACCGGGGAAGGCACGTCTGCCCGAGATCGCCTCGTACAAGGTTGCGGCCAATGAGAACTGGTCACTTTGCGCAGAAAATCGACCTTTGCGGATCGCCTCCGGAGCGCTGTAAGCCGGCGTTCCCAAGATGCTCCCGCCCTGCGTGAGCGTAGAGTCGGGGATGCGGGCGATGCCGAAGTCGGCAACCTTTGCCCCGGTCGGCGACAACATCACGTTCTCGGGCTTTACGTCGCGGTGCACGACTCCGGCTTGGTGAGCGAAGTGAAGGGCATTGCCGAGTTCGCGCGCCAGTCGCGCTGCCTGGTCCGGGGTCAGGCGACCTTCGGTGAGACGTTGTTTGAGCGTCGAGCCTTGGACGTATTCGAAGACCAGAAACAGTCCCGTGGCAGGATCTTCGCCCATGTCGTAGAGCGCAACCAAATGAGGATGGCTCACGCGTGCCGACGCCCGCGCTTCCTGCCGCATCCGTTCCAGCAGCGGTTCGCGCTGTTCCGGCGGTAGCGGGAGGTCCGTGCGCAAATGTTTCACGGCGACGTCGCGGTCGAGCACGGGGTCGTGACACAGCAACACTCGACCCATGGCCCCCTTGCCCAGCTCGCGAGAGACGAGATAGCGGCCAATGTGACGGGGCAGTGCGCGGGAGCCGAGGTCCACCGAACCGCTGGTGTGTCATCATTTCGACGGCGTGCAAAGCGGTGGTCCCGCCCCGCAACCAGTCGACGTAACCTCACGAACGGTCGTTCGGTCGAGGCTCTTTGGGCTTCTTTTCCGGCTCGGAGTCGGCCTCGGTCGGCTTTTCGTCCTCGCGCGAAGGCGCGGCCTTTTCCTGTTTTGCCGGCGCCACGTCGCCATAATCGGCGCGAAGTTTCTTCACCAACCCGTCGCGCAGCATGGTCTCCTGGTAGCTCGGCTGATCGGGCAGACGCACCGCCAGACGTACCCCCTGGTGTAGCTTTACAATCTCAACGGCGCCGAAGCGAGCACCTTTTTGGCCGAGAGGCTGGTATTCGAACAGGAGGTACGCGGCCTCTGGGTCGCGCTCCGTGATGTCGTAGCGGAGGTCGATGCGCAGATAACGAACCGCGGCGCTGTACACTTGCTGTTGCGAGTACGCCACCCGTTCGGTTTGGTCCGCGCGCGCGAGTTTGGCGCTCGGCAGCGTCAATCCCAACAGCGCGAACCCGAGCAGCCAATGTCTCAGCGCGCGGGGAACTGGTCGGAACGAAGCGAGTTTTCGCACCGCTCACTCATGCAGGCAGTTCAATAGGTGGGCCAACTTTTGCGGATCAGCGGGAGGCTCATCGGAACGCCTCCGACGGCGGCTCGGTTTCGAGCGCCTCGGCATCGGCCTCGAGCGCGCGTCGAATCGTCGTACGCGAGAGCACCGCGCCGACCACCGCGCAGCCGAGGAGCACCACCGTCTGACCGATGTACAAGGCGAACACCAACACGCTGCCCGAGGTCAACACCTGCTGCTCTGGAACGAACAGACTCAGGGCTGCGTACACCGAGAACTGGAATTGCCCAAAGAAGCCGGGAACGTTGGGCACCATGATGCCGAGCGCCAGAAACCCGGTGATGACACAACACTGGGCGAACGTGAGGTCGGTGAGACCGCATCCGTGAGACAATAGCAGCGTGCTCGCGGCGTTGAGCAACCAGTACACGCTGGTCCAAAACACGAACGGGATGGTGTATTGCCACTTCGGAAGGAACGCCAGGCCGCTCGACACGCGCTCTACCCGATCGGCGAACCACACCCCGAGCGTCTCCGAAAACACCCCGATCACTTTGCGAGTGGTGTTACGGGCCCAGTCGCGGGCGTAATAGAAGAGGCCCATGACGACGAACCCGGTCGTGAAGATGACCAGCGCCGTCAAGGTCGCGCTCGGAACCACCTTGGGTGAGACGTTGAGCTGGCCGATCTTCTCCGGCAAGGGGTCCAGCGTCGTCGAGCCGGCCAAGCCGATTAGGAGGATGAGGCTTAGGAGCAATCCGTCGATGATGCGTTCGGCGGCGACGGTTCCGGTCACGCTCCAGCCCGAGAGCTTGCCCTTTTCGCGCACCAGGGCGGGCCTGACGAACTCGCCGGCCCGGACCGGCAAGATGAGGATCGCCGCAAAACCCACGAACGAGGTGTTGAGGAGCTTGCCGGTCGGCAGCTCGAAGATCGGATCGAGCAAGAACTTGCTGCGCCACGCGCGCAACACGTTCACGACCGTCCACACGCCCAAGTAGGCAAAAAACGTCCACCACTGGAAGGCGTCCAGCGCCGCCGCGTCCGGCAAAAATGGCAAAGCTCCCGCCCGCAACAGCCACACGAAGATGACGGCGACGATGAGTGAGACGAGGACCTTGGCTCGATGCTTCTTTACCCAGCTCACGACTTTGAAACGGCGCCTTCCAAGATCTGTGCTGGGCCAGTGGTGAACAGAGCGTCGAGCTCCGACGCTCCGTATTGTTCGGTTATCCAGTCCATAGCTTCTTTCAAGAAATCCAAGTCTTCGGCGCGGTGTGCATCGCTACAGGCAGCGTGGTACATCCCATCGGCCAACAGCTGTTGTGCCACACGCCGAGGGGTTTTACCGTATTTGCCGACCAATGCGCCTGCATCCAACAAGCTCATCGCGCCCGCATCGATCATCTGCTCGAGCCGCTTGGGAGCCTTCCAGATCGTCTGATAACGCTCCGGGTGTGCGATTACCGGCGTCAGACCTTCGCGCTTGAGTTGCGACAACAACCGGTCGACGTGGGGCGGTAGGTCCATGGCGTAGAACTCGAGCAACACCGCCTTGCCGCCAGGATACGGCAGCGCCTGTCCCGCCCGGAGCCGCGCGAAGACCACGTCGTCGAAGTAGTGCTCGGCGCTGACGTCGAGGTCGAGCTGAAGGTCGTTCGGCGCCTGTCGTTCGAACGCCGAAAGAATTTGTTCGCGAGTCGTGTCGAACATGCCGGGGCGCATGTGCGGTGTCGCAATCACGCGCCCAAACCCGAGTTGAACGAGGCCGTCCAGCATGCGGCGTCCGACCGCCGGCGAGACTGCGCCATCGTCCAAGCCCGAGAGCCAGTGGCAATGCAAGTCGACGAAGGGGCCCATGGTGAATCGGTATATTCGTCGGCGGACCGAATAGGTCATGGCTCGAGCCGGCGGCGCCTCGGCGTATACATTGCGACCCCGAACAGCGCAATTCGCGTTCTAAGAGCGCGACGGAAACTGGTAGGGTGACGCGTCGTGATCTCCATGGAACCCGCAGCGCAGGCGTCAAAACCAGCTCTGGCCAGCCTCTTTACTCGCCGTGTCATCGTTTGCGCAGGGTCGGGTGGGGTCGGCAAAACCAGCGTATCCGCGGCCATCAGTGTCGCGGCGGCGCGTTCCGGCAAACGGGTGATCGCTCTGACCATCGACCCGGCCAAGCGCCTCGCCGACAGCATGGGGGCAGTTCGTCGACCCGTCGAAGCAGCGTGAGCTCGGCATTCAAGCAGGGTCGCTCAGCGTGATGATGCTCGACGCCGGGCAAACGTTGCGCGACATGGTTTCGAAGTTGGCGCCCAACGCCGAAAGTGCGCAACGCATCGTGACGCATCCCTTGTTTCGATACCTGGCCGACTACTTGGCTGGTGCCAACGAGTACATGGCGATGGAGAAGCTGCTGTCCGTGTTGCAAGAAGAAGAGTTCGATCTGTTGGTGCTCGACACGCCGCCGAGCCGCCATGCCCTCGATTTCTTGGACGCTCCCGGACGGTTGACGGATGCCATCGACGGTCCCGTCACGCGAGCCTTCACGCAAGCGGTGGGACAAGGAAGTCGTTGGGGGCTCGGCCTGTTCGCCAAGGGCGCCTCCCTCGTCCTCAAGTCGATTGGGCGCCTGACTGGGGCCGGTTTGCTCGAGCAGGTCGCCACCCTGATCGTGGAGCTCAACGCCATCTTCGGTGGATTCGGTGAACGCGCTCGATCCGTCGCGGCGGCGTTTCGAGACCCGAGTTTCGCCTACGTCCTGGTTACTCGTCCAGTGCCCGGCGCGGTCGCTGACACGTGTTACTTCGGCGAGGAACTCGCGGCGCGCGGCCTCCGAGCCGATGCGGTTGTCGTCAATAAGGTGCACTCGCCGTTACGCAGCGTGGAGGCGGCGCGCGTTTTCGCAGAGTTGGCGCCGTGGTTGGGGCCGGAGCTCGCGGGTCGCGTGCGGTCGGCGAGCGAAATTCGACAGCAAACGGTTGCACGGGAGCTGACGACCGTCGCTGCCTTGCGCCGCACCCGAGCCTTGGCTCCGGTGAGTCAAGTGCACTTGCCGGCGGTGGCTGGAGGTGTGTCGAACTTGGAGCATTTGGCGGCTCTGGCCGCGCTGCTCGTTTGACCACCAGCGGGCAATCCGACGCCTTTGCATGTCGCTCGTAGCGGTGGTAGGTAAACGTGCCTATGCAGATCCAGGCGTACCCGCAGGCGCTACAAACGAGTCAACGTCCTTCGCGAGCACCGCGCTTGGACTACATGTGGGTGACGTGAGGCCGATAGAGTTGGCGATTGGGCAGAAAATTACCCGCTACTGACCGATTGGAATCCGGCCCGTCAGGGGGTTCGCTTTTCTAAAGTCGGCGCAGAAAAGCGCGTTATCCTCATTGGCTATTCATGTCGAATCCTGGGGTTTTCGGTCAGCGCAAAGCACGCCAAGAGTGGCCAGAGGCGGGGGCCGAAGGTTCGCTCCCCGAGCTCATCCCCGAGGTTCACGGCTTCGATTCGGCGTGGACGGACCCACCTCCTTCGGGCGCTGACGACGATCCTCTGGTCGGCGCGACGTTGAGCGGTACCTATCGAATCATTCGCGTCCTCGGTGAAGGGGGCATGGGGCGGGTTTACGAGGCTCAGCACACCCGAATCGCCCAGAAGTTGTACGCCATCAAGGTCCTGCATCCCGAGTTTACTCGAGACGCTGATATCTTGGCCCGGTTCCAACGCGAGGCCGAGGCCGCCGCTTGTTTGTCTCACCCTGCGTCGGTCGGGGTCTTCGACGTGGCACGCACGCCGCAGGGGTGGCCATACCTGGTGTGTGAGCACCTGACCGGCGTCGATCTCGCGGAGCTCATCAAGCTACACGGCCCATTGCCGGTAGCAACCGCCCAACACATCGGTCTTCAGGTGTGTGGCGCGCTCGGGGAGGCGCATTCCAAAGGCGTCATTCATCGTGATCTCAAGCCGCAGAACATCTTCGTCCTCGGCAAGTTCGACACTGGGGTTGCCGAACACCCTCACGCCAAGGTCCTCGACTTCGGGTTATCGCGGATCCTCAACGGCCCGAACACCGCGAACCTAACGCGGACGGGAGTGATCTTGGGCACGCCCTCGTACATGTCTCCCGAGCAAGCACGCGGTGAACGCGCGGACATTCGTACCGACGTCTACGGGATGGGCGCAGTCCTCTATGCGGCGGTCACGGGCGTGGCACCCTTTCGATGCGAGACGCCCCAAGCGACGATCCTCGCCGTGCTCAACGAAGATCCGGTTCGTCCGAGTAAGCTCAACACCAAGGTTCCAGCGCGACTCGAGCTCGTCATCCAGCGTGCCATGGCCAAGGACGTCAACCAGCGTTACCCAGACATGGAGTCGCTGCGAGCAGACCTCGAACATGCGGTGGATGCCATCGACTGGGCCGGTGACACGGTAGCGGCCGACCAAGCAGGACCTGGCCGCGCGCAGCTCGCGACGTTGCACAGTGAGGTAGGGGCATCTCGCTTGCAGCTCATTGGTCTGGGTGTGGTTACCGCCGTACTCGCTGCCTTGGCAGTGATCACCGCGGTTGCGGGACTGGTGTTACTCCGTTGGCAACAGTGGCCACTCACGCGCGTGGAAACGATTCTCTCGGCGATGCTCGTGGTCGGCACGCTGCTCACCCCGATCCTCCTGTGGTCGCGTCGGTTCTACCGCCGGGTTTGGGGTAACACGGCGCGGGTAGTGGAGGTGCTGGCGCGCCTGCGCGAGACGGCCATGGCTGGCCTCATCGCGTATGGGATCGGGGCGCTCGGTGTCGTCTTCTTCGATACCGTCGTGCTGGAGACGCGGCAAGCCGTCGCGCCCCGGATGTGGGCCGGCACCGGCCCGCTTCTGTTGGGCGGCGCAGTGCTCGTGGGCGGCGTGTCGTTCTTCAGTTCGCTGCTGCGGTCGCCGGGCGGTTGGGTGTCGCGAGCGAACGGTCGTGAGGGTGGACGGCGCCGCAACTTCTGGGCAGGCGCTGGGATCAAGTCAGCGGCTTGGGGAGCGCTCCTTTCTGCGTTTTTCGTCGTGCTGGGTTGGCGTTGGAACGGACCCGTCGGCGACGGAGGTGTCGCCGCGAAGAACGCGAGCGCGTCTGCGGCGGCTGGAGCAACGTCCGCGTCGAGCGCCCCACCACCGACGGAGCCGCTGCCGGTGAGCTCCCAGGCGCACGGCCCGGGTCCCGGTGAGATAGACTTGGACGCCGAACAACCGGGCACAGCGACGAACAGCGAGCTTTCTGCCGCCGTGTCACGCGGGTTGGCCGATGGTTTGTTGCCGCTGCAACGGCGTTACCCCAACGACCCCAAGGTGCTGCGGGCTACCGCCGTCGCCCAGGCGAGCTCGGCCGCTACTTTGGGGGATGCGATGGTCAACTTCAAACGACTGTTCGCCATGTCGCCGGAGTCGGCCAAGGAAACCGACCTGCAGCACATCATCGTGCAGACGACGCGCGCTCCAGCGTTCAGCGTCACGGCGTTCGAGCTGCTCGCAAACTCGATGGGCAGCGTTGGGGCGGACCTCCTGTTCAAGTTGGCGCTCACCGAATCCGACCAGCGGGACACCGCGCGCCGCTACCTCGCGCGACCCTCCCTTCACGCCAAGTTCTCCGAAGCTTTGAGCATCGCTTACGACCTGCAGTTTGCGCAGTCCTGCGTGGCCCGCGTGCGACTTTTGGAGCGCGCCAAGACGCACGGTGACGAACGGAGCGCTCGCGTTTTGGGCGCCTTGGCGCGGGGGCTCAAGCGTGGTTGTGGTCCGAAGCAACGTCAACCATGCAAGGCGCCGTGTCCCGCGCAAGCACAGCAGTTCCTCGAAGCCGTGGACGTGATCTCCGCGCGCCTGAAGCAAACCAACTGACGGCCGCTCTGCTCGGGGACGCGGCGAAACGCCGGCTCAATCGTTTGGTGTCTCACGCCGACGACGTGCGCGGTAACTCACCCTCACCGGCACCGACTCGAACCCGAACGCTTCTCGAAGCTGGTTGACGACGAAGCGCTTGTAGCTCTCGTCAATCAAGTCCGGAGCGTTGCACATCGCGACGAACAACGGCGGTTTCGTTTGCGCCTGGGTCACGTAGTAGAGGCGGGGTGCCTTGCCGCCCCGAGTCGGCGGGGCACGACGCTCGAGCACCTCGGTGAAGAAGCGATTGAGCTCGGACGTGGTCACTCGTCGTGAGAACTCGGCGTAGGACTTGTCGATACGCGCCATCAAGGCTTTCGTACCGCGACCTTTCATGGCACTCAGCCTCAAGATCGGAATCCACGGGGCAAAGTGCAACGTCTCTTTGGCTTTTTCGAGCGCCGCCGCCTGTTCGGACTTGGTCAGTAGGTCCGACTTGTTGAGCCCTACGATCACGGAGCGACCCCGTTCGGTGGCCAGAGCCATCAAGCGCATGTCTTGATCCGAGATGGGCTCGGTTCCATCGCACATCAGCACGACCAGATCGGCGCGCTCGATGCACCGGATTGCGCGCATCACGCTCGCCGACTCGATGTCCTCTTTGATTTTGCTGCGCCGGCGAACGCCAGCGGTGTCGACGAACAGGTATTGCTTGCCGTCGAAAGTTATCGTCGCGTCGACGGGATCGCGCGTCGTGCCCGGGCGGTGGTCTACGAGCGAACGCTCGGAGCCCGCGAGCTGATTGATGAGTGACGACTTGCCGGCGTTGGGGCGTCCGATGAGCGCGATCCGCGGCATCTCGTTGGCAGGCGGCTCGCTCGGGGCTTGCACTGGCGGCAAGTGAGACAATAGCGCCTGCTCGAGGTCTGCCATGCGTCGACCGTGAAGGGCCGAACCCGCGATTAGGTCGTTCAAGCCGAGGCGATGGAGCTCGCTGGCGTCGAGTTCGACTTGTTTGTTGTCCGCTCGGTTGGCGAAGTAAACGACCGGCTTGTTTGCTTTGCGCAACAACTGCACGGCTTGACGATCGGCCTCGGTCGGCGGCGCGAGCGCATCGAGTAAACACAGGATCACGTCGGCCTCGGCGATTGCGGCTTGGACGTGGCGCGCGATGCCTTGCCGCATGGGATCTTCGTCGTTCGGGTCGAAGCCGCCGGTGTCGATGACCGTCACTTCACGCCCTTGGAGGAAGGTGTCGGCGTAGTGGCGGTCCCGGGTTACGCCTGGCAGATCGTGGACGATCGCCAATTTTTCGCCGACGAGGCGGTTGAACAGAGTGCTTTTGCCGACGTTGGGGCGCCCAACGATCGCGATCAGTGGCTTCATGGACGAGTCTTGCGTGAGGAGGAGGGGCGACGAGCGGTCTTCTTGGCGGCGCCTTTGGGTTTGGCTGCAGCTGCGGGTTTGCTCGTGCTCGGACGTGGCCGAGCTGCACCCGCACTTGGTCCGCGACTTGGCCCGGTGGATTTGCCCATCCCGCGAAACGGCTTTTTGCCGGGCTTCTTGGCGGTGCGTTGCTTGTCGGCGGGTTTGGCTTTGCGCGGGGCGCTCTTGGCGCGTTCCGGCAATAAGTTGGTCAGTTGTTTTCCGTGGGCGTATTCGTATCCGAGCTCCTGGAGCTGGCGCGGCACGTCCTTCCAGCGCTCGGTGACACGAACGAAGAGCTCGAGGTGCACTTGCCGTCCCAGCAGTTCTTCGAGTTGGAGCCTGGCGCGGGTGCCGATCTCTTTGATCTGTTCACCTTTGCGGCCAACCAGGATCGCCCGCTGTCCGACCTTCTCGACGTGAATCGTCGCCTGAATCAAGGTGAGCTTCTCGCGGTCCTCGAAGCGATCGACGGTGACCGCGACGGCGTGGGGCACTTCGCGGTGCGTGAGATGCATGATTTGCTCGCGCACGGTCTCACGGGCGAAAAACGATGCGGGCTTGTCGGTCAGGGTGTCCGCGTCGAACTTGGCGTCCCCTTCGGGGAGCAGTGAGACAATCGTCTCGAGCACGCGGTCGGTGCCGTCCGCCTTGGCGGCGCTCGTGGGGATGATCGCCCGGAACGGGAACGCTTCCTGGAACGCGACCAGCAAGGGCAGCAGACGTCCCTTGTCACGGACCAGGTCGACCTTGTTGAGCATGAGCACACAGGGCACGTCGGGAGACAACGCCTTGAGCAGCCCCCGGTCGTCGGGGTGCACGAGGTCCATATCCGGCTTGAAACGCGGTCCGGAGACCTTCGGGCCGACGTCCGTGACGAACAGCACCACGTCGTGACTACGGACGGAGTCGAGCGCGATCGCGTTCATGCGGCGGCCGAGCTCGGTCTTGGGGCGATGTAGTCCAGGGGTGTCGGTGAACGCGACTTGGGCGTTCGGCAAACTCAGCACGCCCAACAAGTCGTCGCGCGTCGTTTGTGGAAGCGGCGAAACGATGGCCAGGCGTTGCCCGAGCACTTGGTTCAAAAAAGTTGATTTGCCGACGTTGGTACGACCAACGATGGCGACGGTTCCGAAGCGGGCGGGGCTGTTCATGAGAGTCTGGGGCCGGGGGTGCGGTTGGGGCGAGCCTTGGCATCAAAGCGATTGTTACTTTGGTGAAGGGCCGTTAAAAGGGCCCGGCTACCCGGTTCGCGGTTGGTCCGAGTCCACCTTTGCAGTCGGTCGCCCGGGACCTCGTAGCAAGCGAGACGTCAATGGAATCTGCTTCACAACCCGCGGAGGTCGCCTCCGATACAGAAAAAACCGGGGGAGCGCAAGCTTCGTCGCCAACCGACGCCGCGGGGAGCAAGCCGCGCCAGCGTCGTTTCGACGCATGGCCTTGGTTGGTGGCCGCATTTGCAGTCGTGGTGTGCGTCCTACCGATCATTCACTCCGGCCTCTGGGATCCGCAAGAGATCGAGGTCGCCGATCTGGGGCGGCGCGCGGCCGTACACCTGTGGGGCGCTGACGAACTCGAACTCGACGGCGCGTCCGATGAAGTCCCTACGGTCGAGGACGTAGGACGAGGTGAACTGCCGGTGTTGTCCGTCGCGCTGGGCTTGCGCTTGTTCGGTGCGTCGGCGTGGGCTGCGCGTTTACCTCTCGCGCTGTGGACGTTGGCCGGGGCGTGGGCGCTCTACGCACTGGTGCGCCGGCTGGAGGGTAAACGAACGGCGCTGTTGGCGGTCGCGATTCTGGTTACCTGTCCTTTGGTGTTCGCCCAAGCGCGCACCGCTCTCGGCGACGCCGTGACGATGGCCTCGTTGTGCTTGGCATTTGCGGGTCTGCTGCTGTCCTGGGCAGATGACGCCGCAGGACGTTGGACCCGGTTGGGTTGGCTCGCGCTCGGGCTGGCGGGGGCTGGAGCCGGAGTATGGTCTCGCGGCGTGCTTTTGGGTGTAGCCATCCCGACGTTGAGCGTCGGCACTACGGCGCTGATCGTCGGGGTCCGTGAAGGCGCCGACCGGGCTTTGCGGCGGGCGATCGGCTACGGCTGCTTAGCGCTGGGGTTGGCGACCAGTGTGTGGGGAGTGATCGCCCTGGGCGCGGGGAGCCCCGACGTATACAGCAAGGTCATCGGGTCGGCGTTGACCGACCCCAAGCAGCTGCCCACACACGACGTCGTCATTCACTACGTGGGCCACGGCCTGTTTCCGTGGAGCGCGCTGCTCCCGCTGTCGCTGGGCGCCGTGCTACGTCCGTGCTCGGAGCGGCGGCGGCGATTGCGCATCGGGTTGGTCGTCGTGGTTGCGATCGCCACGTTGTTCTACACGCTGACGATCGCGCGTACCGGCCCAATTGCGTTCGGTGCGACGTTTGCGCTCGCTGCGGCCTGCGCGATCACGGCGTTGTCACTCGACCGTGGTCGTCGCGGCACGTTTTCGGCCATGGTGTGCGCGGCGCTCCTCGTGCTCTTGTACAAGGATTTCGAAAACTTGCCTGCGAAGGGGCTGAGTGCGTTCGCTTTGAGCGGCGAGGCCACGTTTCCGGAGGCGATGAAGGGCGCAGCGAAGCTGTACCTTCGCGTGGTGACTGGGTTGGGCGTCCTGGCGTGTGTGGGGCTCGTGCTCAGTCGGACGCCGTGGAGTGAGTTCGCCTCGTCGTGGACGGCGGCCTCATCGAAGGTAGTGCGCGTTTTTGGTCGAGGTCTGAACGCCGCCATTCATGGGTGGAACAAGTATACGGGGCCGCTCGCCCGCGCCATCCCGGCGCCGCGCGCGATGTGGATTGTCTCCGCGCTGGGCGCCGGTGGAACGGTGTTGAGCCTGGGCTACTATCCCGCGCTGGCAGCCCAACTGTCGCCCGCAGGTGTCTACACGGCGTATCGCGAGTTAGCTGCGACAGGTGAACCGCTGGCCGTGATGGGCGACGGAGCCGTCAAGGGTTCGATGTTCTACGCGGGCTCGACGGTAAAGAGCTTCCGGACGGTCGACGCTGCCATCGATTGGTTGGGTGCGCCAGACGCGCCCCGCAAGTGGCTGATCCTCAAGGCACCGGACTTGGGGCGAGCCAACTCGCAGTTTCGGGAGAAACACGCTGGGCAAAACTTGCCGGTGTTGAACGCGGACTCCAGCGAAATCCTGCTCGTCTCGAGCCGTTTGCAGGAAGGTGAGGTGAACGAGAATCCGTTCACCGAGTCCGTGCTCCGCGAAGCGCCGCAGCTGGCGCACAAACCGCTCGCGAAGTGGGGTGACGAACTCGAACTCGCGGGCTGGGAAGTGCGGGAAGCCAAGACCGGAGCGCCAACGGAGACGCTGCGCACCGGCGTGAATTACCAATTCGTCACCGCGTACCGGGTGCGCAAACGCGTGGTTTCGAACTGGGAGTCGTTCATTCACATCGACGGCAACGGCAAACGCGTCAACGGCGACCACCAGCTCCTCGGCGGCAAGTACGCAGCGCGCCTGTGGTTGCCGGGAGACGTCATCGTCGACGTCCACGAGTTCAAGCTAGATCCGACGTACGACGCGGGTGAATACACTGTTTACTTCGGGCTGTACTCCGGAAGTAAGCGCTACAAGTTGACGGCAGGTGACCACAAGGACGACCGCTTGAACGCGGGCACGCTGCGCGTGGTCCGCTGAAGCGGAGCAAACTCGCGGGGCGCTCGACGGCGGGCGGGAGCCTCGGGATTCGACACCCCACATCCTCGCGGTAAGGGTTCGAGGTACGCCGGATTTGCGAGAACCGGACCGGAGCGGTGCATGGATTTACGCGCGGAGCGCTTCGCTCCAATCCAGCCCAGCAGGCTGCGCGCCTTTCGCCGTTGGGACTGCGCGGCAATCCCGGCATCGTTTCGAAGGATCGCCGCGAGTGATGAACGCGGAGTGATCAATCTTCGGGCGGGGGCGGTCACACGCCGTCACGCGCCGGGCATCTTCGACTCCAGCGCGTTGGCCTTTCCGCGCACCTTTGCTTCGCCAATTACGGACGGAGGTGGGCGGGAGCCGTCACGCGCCGTCACGCGCTGGGCCCAACCAAAAGAGCGCCCCAAAGCTTCGCTTGGCGCGCGTCATTCTTGGACGGGTACCGGCGGCGGGTTCGGCGCTTCTGGCACTTCGTCCTTCGGCTTCTCCGGTTTGAGCGCGATTTGCGTCAACGCGCGTTCTGCCTCGACCCGGTACTGCGGTACTTTCATCAGCTTTTCGAGATCGAGCATCGCTCGGCGGGTTTGCCCGAGCTTGGAGCGGCAGGTGGCGCTGCGCCAGGTCGCTTTGTTGCCGAGCGCGCTACCCGGGTAACGTGCCGAGACGGAATCGAAACGCGGTAGCGCCGCGGCGCAACCTTGAGACGACTCGGCCGCCAGTGCCGCGTTGAGCTCCGCCGCTGCTGCCTTGTGTCCACCTGCTGCGGCGAGCTCGTCGAACATCGAGAGCGCGCGGTCGAGTTCTCCGGCTTGGAGCGCGCGAGTGGCCTCCGCAAATGAACGTTCTTCCGCTTCTTGCCCGGAGCGATCGGTCGTCTCACCCGCGGTGCCAGCGTGCGAAGGTGCGGGGGTAGGTGAACGCAACGCCACGACGTCGGGAGCGTGAATCCGCGGCGCGGCGATCTTGGCATCGGCCTTGGCGAGCGCGGGCGACGGCGACGGTGCAGCCGAAGCCGCGGCGACTGCCGAAGGAGCGCTCGACGGCGCGGTCGGTTGTGGTGCGTCTTCGTCCGAAGGCGCGACGACGACGGGAACGACGACTTGATCCTGATTCGGCAGCGGCGTTCCGCGTTCGGTCACCTGCATGGCCGAGGTCTGGGCCCCGGGCCGCGGTCGCAAGAACAGCAAGCTCGAGCCGATCATGAGCATCAGCAGCGCGGCCATCGCGAGCTGAGGGCGCATCGCATAACCGGTCACGATCGTCCACGCGCGGGCAGCGCGTTGACTGAACGGCAGTTCGTTACTGGCGGCCAGCTCCGCCGCGCGCAGGCGCTGCTCGAAGCCATCGGGTGCATCGACGAGGGTTAACGTTGCTAATTCACGGGCGCTACGCAGTTGACCGAGCTCCGCACGACACCGCTGACAATGTTCGACGTGACGGAGCGCAGCGGCTCGCGTGAGCTCGTCGAGCTCGTCGTAGAGGAGGTCCATTATGACCCTGTCGAACTTTTCGCAGTCCATGGTCACTTCAGTTCTTGTGCATGCTCTTTGTAATCATCGAGCGCTTGTTGGAGTCGTTCGAGGGCGTACCTCATCCGACTCTTGACGGTGTTTTCGCCGGTGCCTGTGATTTCCGCGATCTCCTTGAAGGGCAGGCCGCCGACTTCGCGAAGCAGGAAAACCTCCTTCTGGTCGTCGGGTAGGGACTCGACGGCATTGGAGATTGCCTCTGCCATGCGCCCCTTGGCCGCAGACCGTTCGACGCTCGACCTCGGACTCGGATCTGGCAAGGTCTCGGACAAAGTTCGCCCGGTTTGGTCGCCGGGCGGGGCTTGGTCGAACGACGGATGGCGACGCAGGCGCTGTTTTCGCTGGTAGTCGATGCACAGGTTGCGGGCGATCGCGTAGAGCCACGTCGAGAACCGCGCCTCGTGTTTGAAACTCGCCGAGTTCTTGACGATCTTGAGGAACGTCTCCTGGGCGAGTTCCTCGGCCGAAGCCGGCTGCTTCACCAAGCGCAGGATGAAGTTGTAGACGCGCTGATGGTGGCGCCTGACCAGCCACGAGAAGGCCTCCCGGTCGCCTCTTTGGTAGCGGACCATGAGCAACTCGTCCGTGACCGAGGCCGTCTCGAGCTCGGTCGCCGACGTTCGCGGCCGCAAGCGAGCGCCCACCGACGATGCCGGACCATCCTTAGTGGCCAACGCAGCCCTCGCAGTGGCGTGCCCCCCGGCACGAGCGTTCCACCGCACGCACGGGGCGGCGCGGCGTCGCTTGGGCCAGGTCTGGAGCGGCTTGCATAACGGGGCGGCAATGTACCCAGGTTCCCTTCACGGAGCGAGAATAAAACACGCGTCGAAACCAGCGCAAATGCACGTTTACGAGTTGCCAAGATGTCGCCGGGCAAGGCATCTTTTGAGGCACTTTGAGCCAATTGGGGTACAGTCGCACGACCGCGGCCCCGGAAGGCTCCGGGAGAACCGGAAGAGGGTCACGATGAATAGGCGCGGACGAGCGAGCGGATGGGCAAAGCAGTGGTGGCTACGCGCAGTAGCGATAACGCTCGTCGCTTTGTGCTGGCAAGGAGCGGTGTGGGCGCAAACCAAAACACCACCTCCGGCTGCTAAAGCGCCCAGTCCCACCGGCGCCAGTGCCAGCGGTACCAGTGCCGGTACTTCGACACCTGCAGCGACGCCCAAAGCCAGCACCGCGCCGGCCTCGACGGGACCAGCGCCCTCCAATCCGGCAACGAAGGGGGCCACGCCAGCGGCAGCGACTTCCGCCCAGGCGACGTCATCGTCCGCAGTGCCCGCCGAGCGTTCACCTGAGGGCGCAAACGAGGGCGTCCCGGGGCAGGGACCTTCCGCGGCTTCCCCCTCGCAGCCCGCTGTGGGGTCAGGCCCGGCCACGGCCGCGCCGACCAAGGGCTCGTTGGACGCGACGACGTACGTCGTGCGCCTGCGGGACTTGGAGTCGCGCGTCGACGAGTTGAAGGAGCAAATTCGCCGCAGTCACACGCGGCTCAGCCTGCTCAGCGACACCATCCTATCGGGCGGGATCGGCGGCGCCGAGGCCGACATCGTGTTCCGCAACGAGATGAGCAACGCGTTTCGCGTGGTCAGCGTCCTGTTCGTCCTCGACGGCGCCGTCATGAAGAAGGAGCAGGACGACACTGGGGAACTCGCGGCCAAGAAGACCATTCCGGTTTACAACGGGCCGTTGACTCCTGGCGACCACACGCTGCAGGTCGTGGTCGTCTTCCAAGGACACGGCTACGGCGTCTTCTCTTATTTGCGCGCTCACAAGTACACGACGAAACACACGCACTCTTTCACCGTCACCGAAGGCAAGGTGGCGCGCATCGAGGCAACCGCCTTCGAAAAGGGGGGCGTGACGACGCCGATCGACCAGCGCCCCAACGTGCGCTTCACCGAGAAAATCGTGGGTAGCCTCGAGGCGAAGACCGGGTCCAACTGATGGCGAATCCTGCCGTTCGTTCGGTGAAACTCAGGCGCGCGTGGTGGAGCCGAGGGGCCGGGGCGGCATTGCTCGGGGTTTACGTCGCTTGGGCCCCCGCGGCGTATGCCCTCGACGAAGCGGAAGCCATCGGTCGCGCCGAGATTGCCGTCAGTGACGCCGAAAGGGGGCTGGGCGACATCGTTACCTTGGCGCGCACGGACAAACCCCCGACGGCACTCGAACGCATCGCCGCGGGCGAGGTGTTCTTGCGTCAGAAGGACTTCAAACGGGCGATCTCGGCGTTCTGTCAGGTGGTGGAGTTGTTTCGGCAGGGCAAGGCTTCCGAAAGCTCACACGCGGACGCGTTGTACCTGCTCGCCGAAGCGTACTTCAGAGACGACCAGCTGCTCAGCGCGAGGCGACAGTACCGAGCGCTGGCGGAGCTCGGGCACAAGCCCGGCTACGCCACGTACGCGGGTCGAGCGCTCGGACGTTTGGTCGACGTCGCCCTGCGCACCGAGCGTCTCGACGGGTTGGACTTCGTGTTCAGCCGTCTCGCCGAGTTGCCCACCGAAGACGCGTCGGGTTCGTTGGCCTACGCACTCGGCAAGGCCCATTTCGCGCGCCGCCAATACGCGGACTCGGCGCGCGCGCTGGCCCGCGTTCCCGAGCGCTCGGCGTTCACCCTGCAGTCCGGCTACTTGATGGGTGTGATTTACACGAATCAGGCCCTCGACGGACAGGTTCAGCTCGACCAAGCCGAACTCGACAAGGTGCCCACCGCTTCGCGCAAGTTCGGCGCGGCCATCCTCCAATTTCAACGCGTCACGCAGCTCGAGGCCAAGTCGCCGGACGAGCAACACATCCTCGACTTGGCTTGGATGGCATTGGGCCGGTTGTTCTACGAGACGGACAACCACCTCGATTCGGCTGACGCTTACAACCACGTGGGCCGCAACTCCCCCGAGTTCGCGACGGTGCTGTTCGAGTTGGCTTGGGTCTACGTTCGGATGGAAGACTACAAGCGCGCTGAACAAGCGCTCGAGCTGTTGTCGATTGTCTCGCCCGAGACGTTGTCCTTCGCAGAAGGTTCGCTGCTTCGCGCCGACCTCATGTTGCGCTCCAAGGAGTTCGATGGAGCGCTCGAGGTTTACCAAAGTGTCAAGAGCCGCTTCGAGCCGATTCGCTCCGACGTCGACGCCTTCCTCGTTGCGACCTCGGATCCCGCCGTCTATTACGACCGCTTGATCGAGGACCGAATCGGTATTCGCACCGAAAACGAGGTGCCGCCGGTGGTGATGGACTGGGTGCGTCAAGAGTCGGAGGATCAGCGCGTGTTCGCGCTCATCGACGACGTGACGCGGTCGCGTGAGTTAGTGCGCGAGGCCCAGCGCATGGCGAGAAAGATGGAGGACGTCCTCAACTCCTCGACGCGGGCGCGCGCGTTCCCCGACTTGAAGTTGCGGCTCCAGCACTCGCTGGGTCTCGTCAACCAACTGAGCAAGGCCAAACGAACGCTGGCGCTCGGACTCGAGGCTGCCGACGACTCGGCCTACGGCGGCGAACTCGGCGAGGTCCGCGCCCGGCGGCGCTCACTGATGGATCGGATGCGGTGGCTCCCGGTCACGGTGGGTGATTTTTCGCGGCGCGAGTCGACGGGGCAAGAGGAGTGGAACAGTGTGTCTCAGCGGCTGCAGCAGCTGACGTTGGAGACCGATCGCCTGCAGGCTGTGGTCAACGGCCTGCGGCGCGTGTTGCGCGATTCGGACCACTACGGCGTGGTGCGGAGCCCGGACGCCAAGGCTCGATTCCAGGCGGAGATCGAAGCCAACGAACGGCAAGTAGAGGTCTACCGCCGGAGACTCGCCGAGTACCGCGAGCAGATCGAGCGCGGCCGCGTGCAGATAGGCTTCGGCGACAGCCGTTACGTCGAAGATCGGCGCGTGCGAGACGAGTTCGAACGCACGTTCACGCGCGAACTCGAGCTCATCAGCAGCGGCGCTGGCGGTCCCAAGGCGCTGGATTTTGCTCGCGAAGCGGCACCGCTCGTCCAGCGCGCAGCCAAGACCCAGGTTCGCCTGCGGCAGCTCATCGGTGGTTTCGAGCGAGAGGTGGCAGAAGACGCCGCGCGCTTGAACGCCGCGATCCAAGTCGAGAACGAACAGCTGCGGGCGTTCTCCGAACAGTTGGACGCTCTCGATCAACACGCGCGGTTGCTGGTTGGTGAGGTGGCGAAGCGCAACTTCGGCCTGGTGCGAGAGCGGTTACGGAGCATCGTGCTGCGCGCAGACGTAGGCATCGTTCAGCAAGCGTGGGAGGTTCGTGAATTGCATCGTGAGCGCGTTCGGGAGCTGCAGCGGGTTCGTTCCACGGAAGAACAGAAGCTCAACGAAGAGATGAAGGAAGTGCTGCAGGACGGAGACGAGCCATGAGCTGCAATCGCGCGACTCGAACCGTGGTTCGCTTTGCGGCGGGCCGGCATTTGCGCGTCGCCTTGGCGACGTCCGCACTTCTGACGGCCATCGGCGGCTTCGCGGTGGCGAAGACCGAAGCGCCGGCCGCGCCCCCGAGTAAGGCCCAACTGGAAGCCTTCGAGACATTGGATTCCGAAGCCCGCGTCTTCGCCAAGTCCGGAGAGGACTACAGCAAGAGTCTCACCACGATCATCGCTCACCACTACGAGGAGCGTCGCCGCCGCATCGTCTCCGGGTTGGAGTCCAAAATCGAGCTCGAGCAGGAGAAGGTGGAGGTAACCCGCGACGAGGCGATCCGACGCCTAGAGGAGTTCGTCGCCAAGTACAGCGGGCCCCAGGCGCACCCGGAAGCCACCCCCGACGCCATGTATCGGCTCGCCGCGCTTTACGAGGAGAAGGGGAGGGCCAACTTCGACGCCGACTTGTCCGAGACCCTTCGTCCGGCGATGCGCTTGTACCGGCAGATTATCGCCGAATTTCCCAAGTACGAGGAGATCGCTGGCGTCCACTATTACCTCGGCCACGCTTACTTGGACACCGGGGATCTCGTTCACTCGCAGCAGGCGTGGCGCAGCCTGGTTTGTGCCAATCAGTACAGCGTCCAGACCGACCCTGCCAATCCCGAAGAGATCCTCGTCCAACCGTTGCCACAAGACCACGACGAAGCGTTCTGGAACGACTGGTACAACAAGCACCCAGTTCCTTTGGACCAGCTCGGCACCGGTCAAACGTCGCATTCACGGACTGGCGTCGCGGCACGCCAGGAGGAGCTCCAGTTCGTCGATCCGTACGCGGGGTGCGTCGCGTTGCCCCAAGAGGTAGAACCCGACGAAGAGCCGCGTTACGTGGCCGAGGTGTGGTGGCAGCTGGGCAACTACCACTTCGACCAGATAGCGCCGAGCGGCGGGCCATACGAACTCAATCGGGCCGCCGCGACGTACGAACGCTCGATGCAGTACCGCAAGCCACCGCTGTATGGCGTGGCGATGTACAAGCTGGCTTGGACCTTGTTCAAGCAGCAGCGTTACAAGAGCGCCGTCGATTGGTTCGTCAACTTGCTCTACTACGCGGACGAACAAGAGGAAAAGACGGGCGATCCGGGCGCCGACTTTCGCTCCGAGGCATTTACGTACATCGCGGGATCGCTCACGTACGTCGATTTCCAAGGCCCCCCCGCGATCGACCCTTACATCGCACGGAGCGACATCCTCGACGTCGAGTCGGACCCTTTGGTCGCCGAGGAGAAGATGGGGGTCGCGCTGACCCGAGTTCAAGACGCGGCGCTCGTCCCTCAGGACAGGAAGTGGACGGTCGAGATTTACAAGGCCTTGGCCAAAGAGTTCGTCGAGATCAACCAGCAGCGCAACGCGATCCGGACTCTCGAGCTGACGTTGACCAAGTTCCCGCTCGACCGCGATGCCCCGAAGCTACAAAACCAGGTCGCGGAGCTTTACGACGCGATTGCTCGGCAGGCACCGGACGGTTCTGCGGTCCGGGAAGAAGCGTCGAACGCGGCGCTTGCAGCGCGTACCAAACTCGCGGAGTACGTCGGGGACACCGCCTGGACGCGCGCCAACAAGGAGGACCCCGAGGCGATCCAGCAAGCCGAGCAATTGGTGCGCACGGGCTTGCAGCGCGCGGCTGCCGACCACACCAACGTTGCCCGGGCGTTGTTCGCGCGCGCGCGTCAGGTTACCGACAAGAACACCCGGCGCGCGGTCTTGACCAAGGCCATCGAAGAATATCGTCTGGCCGCCAAGGGTTGGTCTGCCTACATCGACCAGGATCCGAACGCCATCGACGCCTACGAGAGCCGCTTCTGGCTCGCAGACGCGCTGTACTGGAACGTGGTGCTCCAGATCGAGCTCGAGGAGATGCCGAGCGGTGACGAGATCCGCGCCGCTCAACTGGCGGCCAAAGAGGTGAGAGACTCGAACGAGGACGACAAGTTTCTACAGCCCTCGGCTTTTTATTTGGTGGTCATCGCCGACCGAGTGCTCGAGGCTCGGTACCGTGAATACGAGCAGAGCGGTGGGACACGCGGTGTGGAACGCCGCGACGCGGTTGGTTTCGAAGGGGACGGCGACGCACGCAAAGTGGTGAGCGTGCAATTGCCGGAGGAAGTGACCGGCGCGGTGACGGCACGCGACGAGTACAACCAGCGCGTCGAGGCGCCACAGGATGCCCAAAACAACCGGCCTCTGTACGCCTTTCAAGCCGCCGACTATTACTTCGTGTACGGACAGTTCAAGCAGGCCGAGGCCCGCTTCGTGCCGATCATGGACCTCAACTGCGGCAAAAACGAGTGGGGTTACAGGGCGTGGGAGAAGCTCATCAGCATGAGCAACTTCCAAGGCAACGCGGCGCGCAGTCGCGAACTCGTCGAAGGCAAGAGCTGCGCCTTCAA